>JBGTFX010000494.1:0-4104 GCA_041747055.1 Balneolaceae bacterium | reverse complement strand
GGTGAAAAATATCCTCCTTGGAGTGATGATAATAAATTACCACTATGGATTGCGGATCATTTTGGCTTGACGGCTTACAGTACAAACATGGTGCTTGAAGGAGGTTCTATTGAAACAAACGGGAATGGACTATTATTAACTACGGAGTCCGTTTTGTTGAATGAGAACAGAAATCCAAATCTTTCTAAAAAGGAAATAGAGCAGTGTTTGTGTAGCTATTTAGGAGCTGAAAAAGTGATATGGCTCAAGAAAGGATTAGTCGGAGATGACACAGACGGGCACATTGATGACCTGACTCGCTTTGTGAATAAGAATACGGTGATTACAGCCTATACAAATGATGAAAGGGATGTGAATTATAGAGTGTTGAAAGAAAATTATGAACTTTTAAAATCATCAACGGATCAGAATGGGAATTTGCTGAATGTGGTTTCTATTCCGATTCCAAAGACGAAAATAGAAGGGGAGACGGTAGATGGGTCTGAATATGTGCCGGCAAGTTACGCGAATTTTTATATAGCAAATGGAGTCGTTTTGGTGCCACTGTACGATGAGCGTTTTGATGACGAAATACTGGATCTATTTGCAGAATATTTTCCTGATCGGGACATAAAAGGAATTCCCTGCACCGATTTAGTTTGGGGACAGGGAAGTATTCATTGTATTACACAGCAATTATATGATGTTACTTTTAGGTAATTAATAGTTGCTTATCAATTGATTTGATGAAAAAGTCGCCATAACTCACTTTTTACTAAATCACGAGTAGAACGAATATTTAAAAAGAATTGCATCATATCTACATCAGAATTTTGCGAACGAATTAGTTCTTCGTCAAACCCAAATTCAATATGTTGTAGTTCAGAAAAATAATTACCTGTGGCAAAATTATAACCATAATTTAAACCTCCGGGAATGATAAGTTCATACATTTCCCATGCTTGCATAATATCGCGGTTCATTCGTTCCGTATGTAGTGGCAGGGCTATTTCATCCTCAAGCATTTGATATTCATATTCTCGCCCAAGAGCCACTTTCATATAATCCATCATTATATATTTACTAGGTGAGATATTGTCTTTTAAATATTTGCTGTTTCTTACTTTCCAAATTTCAGAATGTGTGAACGTGAAATTGCCACGTTTTTTTTTGAAAAGGTAATCAGTGTCATCATCAGCATTAAAATCAAAGGCATTTAGAGATGAGGAAGTAGTAATACTTATATAATTATATAAAGAATTATGACTTCCGGGATAAACAACCTGATAGATTTGCCAGCTTGATACATCAGAATCAGAAATGCGAGCTTCTTTAAATGAGTGCAATTCATTTTCGACAAAAGCACGAAAATTTTCATGCTCAGTTTATCTACGTTTATATAATCGACTTTTAGATATGCGCCATGGTGTGTTTGAGCAAAAACTGTAGCAGAGATTAGAAGTAAAGGTAAAGCTAGATTCAATATTTTTTTGAACATAATGCCTCCTTTAAAAGGTTAATAGGTGTTTATCAATTAACAAAATTATATTAGCTTTTTAAACCCTTAAGCGATAAAAACTTATAAATTAAAATTACTTCTGCTGATTAATTCACAATAGAATTGTAAGAGGTTATATCTATCTCAATTAACCTGCATTGATATTATGAAGTTGATGTACTCTCATTTCATTTAATGAATTCAATGAGTACCTTCAGTCTCTTAAAGCCAAATAAATTTTTTGAACTCCAAAGTATTTATGTCCACCATTTCTAATAGTACCTATGAAGCCGTTATTGGCCTGGAAGTTCACGCGCAACTATTAACCAATAGCAAAGCATTTGCGCCGGTCTCAACTCAATACGGAGGGGAACCCAATACGCAGATTTCACCTCTTTGTTTAGGGCATCCGGGAACGTTACCGGTTTTAAACGAAAATCTGGTGCGATATATCATTAAAATGGGGCTTGCTACAGGTTGTAAAGTGGCTGAAAAATCGATATTTGCCCGAAAAAACTATTTCTATCCGGATCTTCCCAAAGGCTATCAAATCTCGCAGTTCGATACTCCAATTTGTTACGAGGGTAAAATTGATATTGAATTGCCTGATTATTATAAGACAATTGGTGTAACTCGGATACACATGGAGGAGGATGCAGGTAAGTCGATTCATGATCAGGATCCATATCACACCCTGGTTGATTTAAACCGTGCAGGTACGCCTCTGATAGAGATTGTTTCTGAGCCCGATATGAGAACTCCACAGGAGGCTTATGAATATCTGACCAAAATTAAACAGATCGTACAATATCTGGAAATCTGCGACGGAAATATGGAAGAGGGCAGTTTACGATGTGATGCCAACGTCTCTATTCGTCCTCGCGGCCAAAAGGAATTAGGCACCCGAACCGAGCTTAAAAACATGAATTCGTTTCGAAATGTTGAACGTGCAATACAGTTTGAAATAGAACGCCAGATTGAACTGGTCGAATCCGGTAGAGAAGTTGTACAGCAGACGTTGCTTTGGGATGCAAACAAATTGGAAACGCGTCAAATGCGTACTAAAGAAGAAGCACATGATTATCGATATTTCCCAGAACCGGATTTACCCCCGGTGTTAGTAACTAAAGAACTTTTAGAAGACATTAAATCTGAACTGCCTGAACTTCCAAACGTTAGGTTAAAACGATTCATTAACGAACTGGGACTAAAGGAAGAAGATGCCATTGTTTTAACCGAAAGTCGTTATCTGGCAGACTATTACGAAAATGCATTAGAATTATTAGATCGACCTAAAGCGGTTGCAAATATAATTTTATCGGAGGTGTTACGTGTTCTTAATGAAGAGAGTATTACCATCTTGGATTTTAAGATTTCAGTTGAGCGATTAACCGGTTTGGTTTCTTTAAAACTGAATGATAAAATTAACTCCTCCGCAATGCAGGACATTTTTAATGAAATGTTGAAAAATGAATTGTCAGCAGAGGAGTTAGCAGAGAAATTAAATCTTTTGCAAGTATCGGATACAGGGTTTATTGAACCGATAATAGCAGACGTTATAAAAAATAATCCTGATGAAGTTGAAAAATATAAAGGAGGTAAAAAAGCACTTATCGGCTTTTTTATTGGTCAGGTAATGAAACAATCTCAGGGAAAAGCAAACCCTCAGCAAGTTCGGGAACTCGTTACTGAAAAATTGAATAACATTTAATAATACCTTAAAACTATATATGAAGCTTTATCAAACCGCTCTTATTGTTTTGATTGTTACAGCCTTTTCCTTTGGCTGCAATTCCGAACCAAGTAAAATACAAATTCCAGTCAGTGGACAAATGACTGTTGATTCCAGCCTCGATTCGTCAGGTGATTATAGTGGCATTGAAGTTTTAATAGCTTTTCAAACAGCACAAGGAGCTTTACGAGACACAGTATTTTACGCTACAACTGATAAAGATGGATTCTATTCAGGTGTTGCATCTATTGAAGAGCGAGATATCTACCCGTTTATTATTTCCAGAAATGGAAATACATTTGGAGTTGTAAATGCGGTTTTGGCTCAAGGAGACACTTTAGAACTTAACGCAGAGCTCCCGAATGTATCAGGTACATTTACTCTTTCTTCTTACGAAAATGATGCATTTATAACATTGAACCGATTAGAAAGAAATTTTAATCGAGTTGCACTTTTTATTAATGCGGGTGCTATTGGTAGTGATAGTGTAGAGGTAGAACTCCAAAAATGGAGCGATCTTTATTGGACTTTTTATAATGAAAAAGAGGGTACAATGGCCGCTAACAGTGCAGCTTCATCTTCACTTACTCTTCTGCATGGATGGAATAATGACTTAATGATGCAACGCATAGACTCATTGCTCTTAAATAATAGTAGTATACCTAATAGTGTGAGACAATTAGGTATAAATTATCGTGCCGAAACAGGCGGATTAGATTCAGCAATTGCTTTTATCGACAAATTGGAAAAGCTGTCAGACTCACCTCAAGAGAAAATGAACATCAAGATGAATAAAATTGAGTTGCTTTTTGATAGTGCACGAACTGACAGAGTAAATGAACTTCTTGATCAGTTTAAAAGAGACTATTCATCTAACGAGAATGCCATTCAGTGG
>JBGTFX010000493.1:0-3607 GCA_041747055.1 Balneolaceae bacterium | reverse complement strand
CGTCTAAAATAAATTTATGGGGAGCATGCGGTATGGTGCCAAGGTACGTTGCAACCTGCCCATAATCCTCGCAAATATCTTCGAGTACATCAAGTTTAAACGCACGGATAGTGAGGGAGCGAAAGTTAATCATTCCAACTTTTTCTTCAATCTCAGCATTCTCTATTTCAATATCATGGCCGGTTACCACCCGATAATCGGGGCAGTCCAGTTCATTCATCATTCTGCGAAAATCTTCGATGTATAGCGCACCTGAAAGGCATTCTCCATAGAGAACAGGATCATTAATTAAATGCTGAGGAATTCTACGATCAGCAAACACATCAGAAAAGTAAAGTTCGCCACCCGGTTTTAACACCCGAAAGATTTCGCTGTATACAGTTTTCTTGTCAGGTGAAAGATTAATCACACAATTTGATATGACCACATCTACAGAATTATCTGCAATACCCAACGTTTTCAAATCTTCGATGTACCCTTTACGGAATTCAACATTAGGAGTCTCAAAACCGAAATTCTTCATCTGTTTCTCGAGATGGCGATTGGCTACATCAAGCTGTTCATCAGTCATGTCTACGCCGATAACATATCCATCAGGACCGGCAAGTTTAGAGGCTAAATAGACATCCCGGCCGGTTCCGCATCCCAGGTCTAATATAGTTTTTCCCTCAAGAGATTCGGGCAAAGGAGATCCGCAGCCATAGAATTTTGTCAGAATTTCATCTTCAATCTGGGCAAGAATTAACTTGTGGTGCTCTGGAATTGATTCGGTTGTGCAGCAGGCGGTGGTTTTCAAATCCTTGGTTCCGCCTAAAACTTTACCATAGTAATCTTTTACATCATCTATAGCCTTTCCGTTATTATAATCAATCATATCTAATACTAATTAATTTCGTGTTTTATATATTTCTTTAACCTACGAAAAAAATCCATCCGCGGATTAGTTAAGAAACAGACTTTATGAAAATGTTAGATTCTGGTAAATCTGTTAAATCCATCAGTCGTAACGGATTCTGAAAATTTTGTTTTGAAATATATCTCCAACATACAGGTTGCCATCCGGCCCTTCTGTGATATCGACAGGATTATTGGGGAAACCGTCATTAAATTCCCAAACGGCGAAATCTTCAAAAATAACTTCTGTATCCAATCCCTCTCCTTCAATACTTACTATTTGAATCCTTTTTCCGTTTTGGTTTGGAGTCGTTGAAGCGGTAAACCCAAACAGAACTTGGAAAAGCTTGTTCTGATACTCTTCCGGGTAATGATCTCCTTTGTAAAAATGCATACCGGTAGGCGCAACTGTATTCTCCCAAACCTTTATAGGATTAGTAAACTCAGGGTTATTATTAAATCCTTCTTCAATTGGCCATCCATAATTCCCACCGGCTTCTATCACCATAAAACGATCCATTCCATCCGGTCCATTATCATTGGCGAGTAAATCTCCATTTTCTCGAAAATACATGTCGAATGAATTTCTGAATCCCAGGGCATAAGTGTAATTATCGGAACCAAATGGATTATCAGCCGGGATTTCGCCAGTAGGCGTCATTCGTAAAATTTTGCCGTGATATTCATTTATATCCTGAACTTTATTTACTTCATAAGCATCTCCCACAGAAACATATAGCATACCATCAGGACCAAATCTCAGATTTTGTATTTGATGACCTTTGGCACTTGGTAAACCTGTCAAGAGAACCGTAAAATCTTCCCCTTTGTTGTTTACATCTGTAAACCGTGCAACAGATGCTACTTCTCCATCATTTTCACGAGCTGCATAAGTTACATATACATACCTGTTTGATTGATAATCGGGATCAAATTCCAAACCTATTAAACCGTTTTCGCCATCCACCGGAAAGCCCCCTTCAATATTCAAACCCAAATCAATAAATGGTTCACCAAGTTTTTGGCCATCTTCGAAGATCCAGATCTTCCCGCTTTGAAGTTCATTTACAAAAAGACGGTCGGTTCCGTCCGGTGGAAACTCCATAGAGGTTGGTAATGTGATGTTATCCGAAAACAATTCCACAATAAACCCTTCGGGAACTGAAATCTCATCTACTTCTTGTACTGGCGTCGGAAAGACTTCAAAATCACTATCGATACCACACGAAACAGTTAGTATTACAATTAAAATAAATGAGAGTATCGAATAAAAATGTTTCATGTGAATTTGTTTATTTAATCTTGTATGAAATTATAAAATAGACCTTATTTGACTCTGTATTCAAGCTTTTTTCAATTTTATTACATTTTCAAGATCTATCATTAAACCTAAAAACGAACTCTTTAAAAATTTTAATTGCATCCTACCTCTGTAATTCTATAACTTATAGACATGTTAAACAAACCAAAAAATATTTTTCGTTGTTCTATCTGCATGATGTGTATGTGTTGTACCACATAAATGCGGAGGGACTATTTGTTTAGCAAACATTTTTTTAGCCCTCTGGAAACAGCAGGGCTTTTTTTATGTTCAGTTTTCTGACAAACGTTCTTTAAAATTATTGAACTCTTATCCAGAAAGGTGGAGGGACAGGCCCTGTGAAACCTTAGCAACCGCTCCGATCGCAATCGGAGGTTAGGTGCTAAATCCTGCCCGCTTCGAATTTATTCGAGGTTGGGAAAGATGAGACGATCAGGCACTATTTTGTACATAAGCCTCTTCTGAAAATCTTTCCCACAGGATTTTTGGAAGAGGCTTTTTTTGTTTGTGTCTCCCTCTCGAGAGGGGATGGAAGAAGATCTCCCCTCGAGGGGAGATATGAATCATCGTTTAGATGATTCAGTGAGGGGTGTTCAGGAGCGTTGATCTAAATAGAAGATTGTTCAGAGATCAACAACCTCGTATAACATCCCCCCTAAATCCCCTCTCAAGAGGGGACTTTTTAATTAAATAATTAAACCAAAATACATTGCGAAATACATTTAACAGCTGGTACGAAAAGAAAATGAGGGCAACCCCTGAACTTTCTGAGGAGACCGATAAAATTGAAGACTGGCTTGAGAATATCAAAACCATTGCCATTGTGGGAATTTCAAGAAACAAACACAAAGACAGCTACTTTGTTGGCCGTTATTTAAAAAAAGCAGGCTATAAAATTATTCCGGTAAATCCCGGGGCGGATGAAATATTGGGTGAAAAAGCATATCCCGATTTAAAATCCATACCCGAAAAAGTGGATGCCGTTGATGTATTTATCCGGCCTGAATTTGTTTCTGAAGTCGTTGATCAGGCGCTGGAAATTGATCCTAAAGTAATCTGGCTACAGCTGGGTACAGGTGAGCACCCAGAGGAAGTTGAAAAAACAAAAAATGCAGGAGTTTTAATGGTTCAAAATCGATGTATGAAGGTCGATCACCAGTTTTTGGTTCGTCCCAAAAATGAGTAATCGGCCGCCATCTCCCCTTGCGCTTGCGTCCCGACACGTCGGGGAGCGGAGTGCTGAAGCAAAGCGTGTGTCGTCCTGAAATAGGTTGACTGTTTTTAACAGAAAAAGTCAACGTAAAACAGGATAACAAAATGTCGTCAAAAAATGGTATTTACAGTGAAGAATTTAAATGGAAAGTTGTCCAGGAAGTCCTTTCCGGAACCTTA
>JBGTFX010000492.1:0-9572 GCA_041747055.1 Balneolaceae bacterium | reverse complement strand
GGATTACCCCTTTGAATCCCGGGCCGATCCCCCAGAAACCATTATTCAGGGGTCTCTTTTTTAAACTCGGATAAAATAGACTCTGGATAAGCAGAAACGCTATATTTACTGAACACCTGAAACGTTTAGGACACTATTGGTTTTCCAGCACTAATTTGGGAGTGTCGCATCATCTCCTGAGCCAGTTCCGGATCAGAGAAGTCAAGCTCAAAGACTACTTTATCTACTCGAGCCAGCGCAACATCAACAGCTGGAAAATCTATCATATCTTCCTGGCAGATAAGGTGTATTGTTCCAAACAGATATGATGGGTTATCAAGCTCTGGATGATCAATTTTCCATAGCAGGCCATAATCCTGTGCCAAGCCGGAGATGGATGTGAACAAAATCAGAATTAATGTAAGTGTAATTTTCTTCATAATTATTTTGCGAAAAGATTAAAGTTTAAAATGAAAAGGTGGTAATCACGGTTCATTTAAGGGATTTAATCCCGGTTATTAGGTACAAGTCTGGGATCTGTATTTCAAAATTGAATCCATTGTACAAATGGTCAAAGTAAACGCAGGTGAGTTTACAGCTCACTGGGTTTTCGAATCATTCTTTCATTATTATTTCAATTGCTTTCTCAAGTAGCTCATCTTTATGCTTTCGTATTCCTTCTATGGTAGGTTTAACTTCAATATCAGGTATGATTCCAACTCTTTGGGTTTCATCTCCATTTGGATAGTATACACCAATACCTGAAATTGCGGTACTCAAACCACCAGGTAACATAAATCTGGATACATCACCATCTGCTCCGGCAGTTGTGCTACCGACAATCGTTGTATTATTCCCTGCTCTAAATGCCATAGCCGTAAATTCAGCTTGACTTTGAGTTAACTCATTTACTAGCACAACTAACTTGCCTTTGTACGATTCTCCCTGACTCGTTATTACGCGGTTATTCATGAATGTAAATTCACCTGGATTATCAACACTTCCAGTAGAAAATTTTACGAATGGTGTAGATGTGGATACAAAGTAGGAGCCTAAACTATAAGGCACATAAGTAGCCGGATAATTTCTAATATCAATTATAATCCCATTAGCATCTTTAAACTCATCTCTAATGATAGGTATGTCCTCTTCTTTGATGGTTTCAAGTGTTATGTAACCAATATTATTTTTAAGCATCTTGAATGACATCCTATCATCTCTTTTAGTGTACCATCTGAAAATATTAAGGCTATCTTTAGGAAATAAAGAGAGTGTTTTCGTTTTTTCAATCGAATCATCAGAAATGTAATGTATTTCTATTTCGGTTCTGCCAGAACGTAAAATGTCTTCCGATATATTCCTCAGTTGTGTTGGTGTGTTTGATGCAGGGTAATATTTAGATTTTTCTTCTACAATTTGTTCAATGCTTTGGTTGTTTATTTTGGTGATAATATCCCCAATATTTAAACCGATTTTATTTTGCATCTCTGGATTGTAATAATCTGTTACGATTAAGTTTTTTTCTATAAAACGAACGTGAACAGGTGAATAATAAGCACCTTTCCATTCGTAAATTTTATCTGCACCACCATAAAGATTTGCGTGTGTATCCTGAATATCTCCGATAATTTGTATGACAGCTAATTCATATTCTAATTCGTTTTTTGCGTTTAGGAAAACGGGGATGTATTCCTTTAGTTTATAGTTCCAATCGTCGTCCATTAAATGCTTGTATGGGAAAAAGTAATTTATCACGTTCCAATACCTGTAAAGAGATAACAATCTAAATCCATCATCAGGATAAGGCATATTTGAATATGGATTCTCATTTCTAAAATGTGGCCTACCACCCCTTTGGTTTATTTCTATATAAAATGAATTGCCTTGGGATCGGTTATTATAAATTGAAAGCAATTTATTTTTTAGCAATCCATCTTGGATCTCAATCCAATTTAAATCAGGTTTGAGTATGGCATTTTCTTGGGTGGGTTTACAGGAAAAACATTTCCTTATCTTTCCTAACGAATCAATCCATTGAATAATAAGACTGTTTCTGTCACTTACATTTTCTGCATCTAAATATTGAGGTAAAAAACGAAACAATTCATAATCCCAGTTATATTTACCTTTTGCAATTTCGGGATGATGATATTTTAAAAAGCCCCAAACTCTACCTAAAAATTCTAAATTCTCAATCCTCTCTGGGGTTAATTCAGATATCTCAATATCAGAACCATTGTCAAATTCTTTATCTATTTGACCTTGGCAACTTAATGGAATTACTATAAATAATAGTGCTAATACTTTTCTCATATCATATTTTTTACATGGATAATAGACTTGAGCATTTTTTCTATATGGTTTTATACCGATTTGCGACTTTCAATGCATTTATTGTCGGACTGTAATTATTTTGCTAATAGTTTAATGGGGGATGACTACGGTTCATCCAGGGAATCCTGGCCGATTGATTTTAGAAACTCTGCTTTATCAAAAATTTTTTCGACCGGCTCACCAAATAGAAAACTAAGGTGAAATGCGATGGTGAGATTCGGATCATACTTGTCGTTTTCAATCGCATTGACCGTTTGCCGGGATACATTAAGCTTATCGGCCAGGTCGGCCTGGGACAAGCGGTGGCGTGCTCTTAATTCACGGATTCGATTTTTCATGCGTATGACTTTGATGTAAAATAAAGGCAAATACCGCGGATAGGTTCGGCAAGCAGAACCAATACAACCGGAAGCGGGCAACAGTTAACCAGATTAAATGCGTAGATGCTTACAGCAATAACCAATACAACTCCGTATGATGCTGCGAAAGCAGTTAATTGAATCAGCCGTTCGAGTGTGTCCAGCGATTTGACATACACCACATAAGAATAAATGATCAACAGAATACTAATAGGCATAAGAACGACACTGATATAGATTAAAAACGCGGACTCAAAAAGATGCGCTCCGATAAATCCTGCAATAAACAGAAGTACAGTCAAAAGTGAGCGGATTGACAGTTTTTTCCCCTCTGGAGAATCAACTCCGAAAAACCCCATTATTAAGAGTGAGCCGTAAGGCCATTCGGAATTCTTTTTGTCTTGTTGTGTCATCATGATTAAAAGTTTGACTGGGTTGAAAATCTTTACATATAGTAAAGATATAATTCCAATATGTCAAGATATCTTTACATAAAATAATTGGGCAGAAACCAAAAAAAAGAATTAAACAGAAATGAGAATGAATAGAGTTTTTACAGCCCGGAGTTTAAAAAGGTGAGTTTCTCTCTGCTGAGTAATGTCTTGGTCAGAATCAAAAATGAATAAAATTGCCAATAAACGAACTCTTGATTGTGTATGTATTTTAGGTAACGGTTTGCGGTTTATCCGATCTTTTTGGCTGGTAATGAGATAAAAAACAGTTGTAATCTACCACATCACCGGTTTGTAGGAAGCGAGAGTAAAAGCCCGGCAGCGATACCGGGCCATTTAGTTTCAAGTTCTGCAGCTCTTTTGATTAATTTTTGAACTTCATCCTCAGAGAATCTTCGGTTTGTCGATGCCCCGGAGATCTATTTGTTGCAGTAGTTTGATGTTCGACTATTAATAACGGCTTTCTATTAAATCTTCCGGGTTATAAATCTGGCCGTTCATTATAACCAGATCCAGATGCCTGGTATTTGAGATGTCATCCAACGGGTTTCTGTTCAAAATGACAAGATCAGCCTCTTTTCCTTCCCGTATAGTCCCTGTCCGGTGATCAATACCAAGCAATTTTGCTCCATTAAGAGTGGCAATCTTCAATACATCGCTGTTAGAAATACCAGTATCCGCAAGCAGTTTAAGTTCACGGTGAAAACTTTCACCGGGCACAATAAATGGATTATTTGTGTCGGTACCTGCCGTTAGCATTATACCATTTTCATGAAGTTGCCTTGTGAAGCTTTCAACTTTATTCCAGGCAGCATTGGCTCTTTGATAATCCTCGTTTGACCAGCCAAAGTTAAAATTGAATATACTCCAGTGTTCGACCATGGCACTGGGCACATATTTAAGTGCCGGATTCTGTTGATAAATCTCTTTGTTACCAAAAAAGACCGAGTGGAAAAGAACAAGTGTGGGATCAACTGAGACAGAATGCTCTTTCAATGTTCTCATCATCTCACTAATTTCAGAACTATTCAGATCTACATATTCAAACCACCTATAGTACCATTGAGTACCAAATGGTTTGCTTTTAGTGAACTCCTCACGATGCTGAATTGGCAGAAGTTGTTCGCTTCCTGGAATGATATGTACAATATTGTCAATACCTCGCCTGGCGGCTTCGGTCCATGAAGTATTTTCCAGGTGGGCAATGGTTCCCAATCCCAATTTATGAGCTTCATTTATTCCAACTTCAAGCTGATCAGGACTTAAAGAAGTGTACATTTTGATATAATCTACACCTTTCTGATGCTGTTTTTTTATCGTTCTCCTGATATCCTCGTCTGTTTTTACTTGTGCAACGAGATTTTTAAAATAAGTGGTATCTATGATTGTACCCGCTACAAACAACTCGGGACCAATAAGTTTCCCATTTTGGAGCTGTTTTTTAGCAGTTGTTGTAACTTCTGTTTTCCCTCCCGGGTCTCTGGCAGTTGTGACACCATTCGCTAACAGCTTACGCAGAGAAAGGTCAGGAACTTCATCAAAAATATTCATTTCCACTTTTGGTGACCCGTCACTCATGTCGACGCCCACTGTACCCATGGCAATATGGATATGAGTATCGATAAATCCCGGAGTTAGATATTTACCGGTTCCATCAATGATCCTCGTTCCTTCCTGATATGTGTTTTCATTATTGGATTGACTAATGGACTGAATCATAGATTTGTTTACAACAATATCCATGTTTTCGGACAGTATGCCTGTCTCAACGTCAATGATATTGATATTTTTGATCACAAGGTCTTGTCCATTCGCAGTAAACAGTCCATTGAAGAGAAGCATTGCTGCGATAAAAAAAATAGAGATTGGTTTGATGAGATAATGCATGACTATAACTTATGATTTTAGTTTAAATTCATAGCTATAGTCTTCGAAACAACAGAAATATTACAAAAAATTATTCATCTGTAGCTTTTCTTAGTTCTTTACGATAGTACTCTATGTTTTTTGATGCAAGTTGATAATACCAAATTGACCAAACTGTATAGCTTATTAATACAGCAGCAACACTGGCTATTACATTTGTGTTTGAGAAGCTAATATATCCTGTCAGAAACAAAACGGTATAAAAAGGCAGATTCAGGATCGTTAAGATGAATACAAAAATGGCGGTTCGCCTCTTTTTTATAGAATGATCAAACAGCAGTTTAAGGTACTGGATATGTGAGTAAGCCCCGACATTATTTAATGATGATCGATTCCAAAAATTAAACACCAACGCCAGGATTGTAATAAACCAAAACTGACTCAGTATGAGATAATCAAATAGGCTGGGTTGGTTTATTAAACTGTAAATAGTGAATAAAATAACAGCAAGCACAGTCACTGTTTCGACAACAATTCTTAATCTTTTCAGGGAGTCTCTTTTTTTCACCTCTGCCCTAAGTGATTCAATGTCTCTGTCAGGCCTTTTTTCCCCTTTCAAGGCACTTTGCAAGTTGTCCCAGTTTTTAATTTGCATCATGCGTTGAATTTTTATTTTCTGTTAGTATTTCAGTAAGATCCTTTTTAGCCCTGAATATTCTCACAGCCACATTATTTTCACTAATACCTAAAATGTCAGATATTTCTTTGTTTGACTGTCCTTCGATGTGTAATATGATTACTTGGCGTAGTGGAAATGAAAGCCGGGAAATAATCTTCGATAAATTGTTTTGCTCTTCATTTCTGATGAGCCTGTCCTCTGGATCGGGGTCTTCAGAACCGGGTTCAACATTTAAGCTTTTAAAAATATCTGTACGTACAGACTTGTTCCTGAATGTGATGCCCCTGTTTTGGGCAATCCTGAAAATATACGTTTTTATGCTGCTTCTATGTTCAAAATTGGGCAATGCTTTCCAAATAGCTATAAGAATTTCCTGATATAGATCCTTCCGACTATTATACTCTTGCTCATAAATAAGCGTTAAACGCCAGATTGAATCACCGTACGTTTCCAGGACTTTCTCGAACTCCAATTGATTACTTTTCAAATCATCTTTTTCCCAAAATATAAGTGAAGAATTTTAACCTTTATTCTTATAGTCTTCAAAGAGCTGAAAATATTACATGCTTTTTTTAAAAATTGTGTATCTCCATATACTTTTTCAGTATTCTTAAACTTGATTACAGCTAAACTAACTTTAGCTTGATTAAACCCCACAATATGAAACTAATATTGATCATTACGCAAGAATCTTTGTGTTTATTTGAGCCTTACAATCTGAAATAAATCTCCAAATTCTCCTGAAACCATTTTATTGAACCTTTCGTATTCTCTTCTGTAATTACATCAGCAGATTTTTCTTGATACTATAAAATGAATACAATCGATATTTTTATACAAAAATTTCAATTTTGGAGCCGTTCGAAGCCTCTACTATATCGATTTACACTCGGAACCAAGATTCTTTTGGCAATTGGTTTTATTCCCACCGGATTGATAAAGCTATTAGGGTATAGGTTTACTAATTTATCTGAAGTCAGTGAAGTTGGTACGTTCTTCGAGGTACTTTACCAGTCTGGGTTATACTGGAATTTTTTGGGTTTTACTCAAGTTTTGGCAGGAGTGATGATACTTATTCCAGCTGTATCGGCGGTGGGAACCTTACTATTTCTTGGTATTATTTTGAACATTTTTATGATTACAATATCCTACGATTTCGCATTTACGCCGGTCATTACGTCTCAAATGCTTTTAGCAATAATTTGGTTAATGCTTTGGGATTATGACCGATTTCGAGGATTATTTATATCCCGATCAGTGATAGATGCCGGCTTTTCAACATCGTTTGAATCTAAACCCTTTGTGTTACCCCAGCCCACTCTTGAGAATAATTTTGAACTTATCGTATATATTACCGGTGCGTTGGCCGGCCTTCTGTTTTTCGGAATGTTACGCGGCCTGATTCTGCCTGCGGGTTTCGATTTTATTCTTCTCTCTTTATGTTTGATCTGTTTTATAACTGCAATTGTATTAGGATTGCGTTATTCAAGGATTAAATCCGTTTGATCTAAGTATTGTAAAAAATCACCAAGCCTAATTGAATTATATGTTTAGATGTATCAAACATGAAGACTGAATTAGAGGAATGGTGAATCAGCTAGATAGATGTGTTTCTGAATATTTAGGGACACTGTTCTATAACGGTTTCTGATTCGAGAAATGTATTAATAGTAACGTGTAAAGCGTCCGCTATACAAATGATGGTATTACTACGAGGATCTTAATTTCCATTTTTCACTCGTTGAATAGTGCGCAGGCTCAAGTTTATTTTTTCGGCCAAATCCTTTTTGAGCTCAGATAGGTTTTAATTTTTCAGCGATCATGACGTCTAATATATATTTTCATTTATGGTTCGCTGAAATCTATATAAAGACTGTTTAAACCTTTACGGCTTGTTCGCGGCATTTTTTTTGACAAAGCTGCCACTCGATAAAGGTTGCATAACGACCTTGTGCATAAGCTGTATGCAAGCCAACGTTGATTTAAAATAAAATGTACTACAGAAATTGAGAAACTAAAACCAGCAGGGAAGGGCGAGGCACGTCCACTTAATGCGCGGGTTATACCTACAAAACTATTTTGTCCGGCCTTCAACAATTTTATCATATTCTTCATCATTTGGTTCCCATAATTCTATCTTATTACCTTCTGGATCTAATATGTGAACAAACTTACCATAATCATGAGTCTCAATTTCATCCAACACTTTTACTCCTTCTTTTTCGAGTTGATCAACTAACCATTCAAGATCTTGAACTCGATAATTGATCATGTAATCTTTTTGTGAAGGTTCGAAATAAGAAGTGGATGCACTAAATGGACTCCATTGCGTAAATCCCTTTTTAGTGCTGTCTTCTGCTTGTCTCCATTCAAAATTTGTACCCCATTGATCAGTTTGAAGTCCTAAATGCTTCTCATACCATTGTTTAATTTTTTCGGGATCTTCACTCTTAAAAAATATTCCACCAACTCCTGTAACTCGTTTCATCTCTGTTTGTATTTCGGTTTGATTGGTAACTATATCGTTAAATGTGAATCCAAAATAGAAAGAAACTGTGAGCGCCAAAACAAATGATAATATTTTTTTCATTTTATTGAATTTAATCATAGACCTATTTGTAAAATTTTGTGGGTATAACGTTTGATGTATCTGTTGCCTGGCGATCAACTCAAAAGTTCAGAGTTTTAACGGTCCGCAGAGCCTGCCCCGGTTTCTTCGGGGAAACACTGGTCATCCCAACTTTTCGATATTTCGCCATTCATAGACTCTTGCTATTACAATGCCCACAATTAGCAGCACAGTCAACCAAAGTGCCATTTCAAAAGCCACCAGCAAGACCGGTTCGTGCATCACGTTCCATGGAAGATAAAATTCGAACCAAGGTACCATTAGTATCCATGCTACTAATCCGAACCATAATCCTTTTTTCCACCAGGGCTTTTTGCCAAACGCTCTTCTAATAAAATGGTAGGCTACACCATAGAGTACACCAATTACGAGCAGACCTACCGGGAGAATCCACCCTGATTCAGCAGTGTAAGGCAAAGGTTCGAGTTGAGTCATGACATATAAAAATTTTTGACTTTGGTACTCTGGATTCGCGAGAATTGTTTGTGCTGGACCGAAAAAGAGTATCATTGCAATAATCCATGCTAGCCCGCCTGCAAGACCTGCAATAATTGTACGAAGTAAAGTTGTTGGTTTGATGATGGGGATCATCCGGAAATGAGTTAGTTATTATTGGTGGTATAACGGTTTAGTGTTTCTGCAACCTGTTTTTATCATTTGTTAATGATGTATTTATAAATTGGAACAAATTACTTAATAATACTAAGTGATAATACCAATACACCTAACGGTGCAGTATTTAAGCGTCTTGGGCATTCAGTCAGATAAAGTGGTAAAATCTCGGAACTTCTACAAGGCAAAATCCGCTTGAAATGCCGGTTATCTACGTATGAAACAAATCGTAATGCAAATCTCACACATCTTAATGAATCTTTGGAGAGCCGAAAAAACGAAATGCACCTAAAGAATATCAACCGAATTACAAAGCTTTTAAAGAAGAGAACAGGGGAGATTGCCTAACGGTTTGGCGGTTAAGCAGCGATGCGAACAACTTTCTAATGCCACAATCCGAAAATAAGTCCTCGGTATAACGGTTCAGCATTTTTGCGGCGGGGCTGGATCAAAACTATGGGCAACCAAATGTAACCCGATCGCCCCGACTTTATCGGGGAGGAGTTGGATATGTTTTGGTACTGTGTCGTCCTGAAATAGGTTGACTGTTTTTAACAGAAAAAGTCAACGTAAAACAGGATAACAAAATGTCGTCAAAAAATGGTATTTACAGTGAAGAATTTAAATGGAAAGTTGTCCAGGAAGTCCTTTCCGGAACCTTA
>JBGTFX010000491.1:0-5479 GCA_041747055.1 Balneolaceae bacterium | reverse complement strand
ACGGTAAAGTGGCTTCGGAAAAATAGTTATTCTATGACGATTATTTATTAACCTGAGTTCGATTAATAATGTTGTTTAGTAAGCCTGAGGAAGCCAGAAGGGAACAGAGACGGATAAATAAGGCTGAAAGCCTTTCGTATTTGGACGTGGATCAGATAAAATCTTGAAAACCGGCCAATTGGGAACACTTTTTTTCCTAATTTATAATCGAACTCAGGTTATTAGAGTCCCCCCCTCCTTTAGAGAACCTTATTGGATTTAGTATCAGAAATTTGATCTAAGATTATTTGATCTACGCTTAAACAAATCAATTCCATCACATGGATACCAACTCAAAAAGGATAATTCCCCCCGAAATATTATTGGAGAGTTACAGCCGGGGAATTTTCCCCATGAGTGAAGCCCGGGATGATAATTCCGTGGGCTGGTACTCGGCCTCGTTGAGAGGAATTATTCCAATGGAGAAGTTTAAAGTCTCATCCAATGTTGAGCGCCTGATCCGCCAAGAGAGATACAACTGCCGCATGAATACACAATTCCGCCAGGTAATGGTAGAATGTGCTGATCGCCAATCCACCTGGATCTCAGATATTATAATTGATTCATTCGAAATTTTACACTTTTCAGGACACGCACATTCCGTAGAAATTTATGATGAAGAGAACGAGTTAG
The DNA here is from genome assembly GCA_041747055.1 of Balneolaceae bacterium. Taxonomy (GTDB): domain Bacteria; phylum Bacteroidota; class Rhodothermia; order Balneolales; family Balneolaceae; genus SW132. Next base: position 4,807 of record JBGTFX010000491.1, on the reverse strand, counting down.
CAGGCGGACTCTACGGCGTTTCTCTTGGGGGAGCCTTCTTTGGGGAATCAATGTTTAAAAATGCAAATGAGGCTGATAAAATTGCCCTTTGGCACTGCCATCAAATTTTAGAAAAAGGTGGGTTTGAGCTGTGGGATACCCAATTTTACACCGATCATCTTTCCCAATTTGGGTGCATAGAAATTACCGCAGAGGATTACGATCAACGGCTAAAAAAAGCCCTGAAAAAAGAAGCTGTTTTTGAGCTTTGAAAAAAGTACGTCGGACAGCTTGTCCGACAGTTTCTCTATTACCACCAATTGGAAAAGAAATTTTTCTTGATAAGCCACGTTTTATTGACGTATATTTTTATTAAATAAATACGTCTATTATGAAAAATAAATTAACACTTCGTTTAGATGATTCACTGATTAAGCGTGCAAAAAAACGCGCTAAAGAAAAAGGAACTTCAGTGTCGCAAATGGTTGCTGACTATTTTGCTCTTATCGAGTCTGAGCGATCAATAACCAAACGTCGACTTCCACCAATTACCGCTTCTTTGGCGGGCATTCTAAAAAATGAAGATATTAAGGAAGAAGATTATAAGAAGCATTTAGAAGAAAAGTATTTAAAATGAAAGTACTTTTTGATACTAATGTATTGTTAGATGTTTTCTTGGAAAGAGAGCCTTTTTTTGAAGCCTCTGCTCAAGCAATTGGTTTGGCTGAAAAAGGAGTTATAGAAGGTTGGATTTGTGGCACAACGGTAACGACTATCTTCTATTTACTGGCAAAAAAATTATCTAAAAGAAAAGCGACTCAACATGTTCGGGAAATGCTTAAAATATTCAATGTATCAAATATCAATCGTGTGGTTTTGGAAGATGCGCTTAGTAGTAATTTTAAAGACTATGAAGATGGCGTTATTTATCAATCGGCAGTACATTCTAATTTAGAAGCTATCGTTACCAGGAATCTAAAAGATTTTGTTGAGAGTGAAATTCCGGTGTACAACCCTAAAGTATTTTTAGAAGTACTTAATTCTTTAAAATAACAGGCATTTATCCAGAAAAAAGGCCATGCTGTCTAACTTCAGCATGGCCTTTATTTGAGGTCACGTAAACTTTAATATTCTGTTACTGTTGGAGTTCTGCCAAAAAACAGATCCTCTTTGGTAATTTGAAGCGTAGTTCGCTCCGGTAAATTTTGCCTTCTCCAGTTAACTGTTATCATCAGCTGTTCACCATCAGAAAGTGAACGTAAAGTCTGTCCATAATCAGCAATTACTTCGTTTATTCTACCCATTATTTTTTCGGCGTCAGCGGAATAGTCGATTGTATCGCTTATGGCAAACCGAAACTCTATCCGTCTGCGAATGTCATCAGCCTCTCTTCTCACAGCCTCAAATTGGCCAAGAACTAATTCCCCTTCTCTTCGAGCTTCCTCTGCTTGTTTCCTTATTCCATCCAAATCAACTTTTAAACTATCATTTAGACCGCGAAAATAAACCCTGGCGCTGTCCATTTTAAATTCAATTTGTGGTGCGTTGAACCTCATTTGGCTTGTGGAATCCATTTTAAACTCCCCAAATTTCACGTCAATATTAGCAACATCCTCCGGGTTCAAATTATTATTTTGGCGAGAAAATCCTTGAAAATCAGCTATTCTTAAAACACCTTCTGTTGTGATATTTATATGATAATGAGCACCTAACTCCGGGACATAATTAAACCGGATATCTCTGCCGACTCTTATGTGATCCGTTTCAGTATTTTCAAGAGAGGTTCTTAACACGGATGAGAAGACTTTTAAATCGTTACCAACTTCATCTGCTGATATGGCATGAACGGTTATTCTTTGCTGAAGTTGGTCATCAGAAATAGATCCGTTTCTATGTCTTTTCAGATCAGCGGCCGTTGCCCTTACAGAAATATTGGGAATAGTCATCATCTCATCTGCACGGGAAGTCGGTCTCAATGTAACGCTTGCAACGTTATTCTGTGAGTTATATGAGATTAGCACATTTTCATCATCCGCTAAATGCCGTGATACAACCGCGTAATTTTGAAGATAATCACGCATATTTTTTTCAACTCGTTGTATGACATCTTCCCCGGATTCTGCTTCATCTTCTTTTTCCATTCGAGAATATAGACGGGCCATAATACCTCTGCTTGATACGTCCGTTCCCACAACGAAATGGACACCATATCCGGCTATATATTCACCCTGAACCATAGAAGATTGCCCCGTTCTAAGGGGAAAATCATCATCATTATCCGTAATTAATTCCAAAAGTATTTTTTCACCAACTCGGATGTCCTGATTCAGGCGATCGTCCTGCGCAAAAAGTGCAGATCCCGGTATCAATAGCAGCAGTAAAAGTACGGGAATTAGTTTTGTTGATTTCATTGTTCTATGATTATTGATTATAAAGTGCGAAAAAAATGTCTTCGAGTGTTTCATTGGTTCGAACCAATCGATTTGTAGTCTCCTCTTCGAGCTGAGCAAATCCCTCGGCAACCAGCATTAAGTCTTGGTTTCGTCTGGCTTCGTAATACTGGGCTAATTCAGTTATAACCTGCTCAAGCTGAGCATTTTGCAGCTCGCGATTCTGTTCGAGCATGGCAGCTATCAACAGTTGATTTTCATTTCTGATTTGATTCATTAAATCAATCACTGCCTCCTCACTTACGGACTCCTCAACAGGAGGCGACCCAAATGTGAGATAATACCCATTTTCAGTCTGACCCATCTCAATATCAGCGAAGGCAAAAATCATTACCCCAATTAAAAGAGAGGCAGCAATGGTAAGAACCGGTTTTATGAACGAATAAATCCTGCTTGTTTTCGGTTCTTGTGGTAACCCAATCATATTATAGGCAGGAGTCTCGGTTGGTACATTATCCAACAATGATCGTATTCCCTGCAGTTCATTCAGCTCTTTGCGAAGCTTTGGATTATTCTCCAGATGCTTTTCAAAAGCCGCTTTTTGCTCATCATCCATCTCATTGTAGAGATAGTCCATTAATTGGTTTTGTGTTTCTTGCTCAGTCATAATTCAGATAATGTTTTGGTATATTCCACTTTATTAAAACTCGCCGTAATTTTTTTAGTCCGTAATAGAGCCGCGATTTCACGGTGTTAACCGGCTCCTCCAGGATTTCGGCAATCTCCCGGAACTTGAGTCCTTCGTACTCCTTCAGGATCACTACAATCCGTTGTTCGTCCGGTAAAGTGAGCAGAGCTTTTTGAATGATTTTTCTAAGCTCACTCGCTTCCAGTTCATCTATCGGAGAAATCTGTTCTCCTTCTATTGATTGTTCAACCCATGCCTCCAGCGGTGTGGATTTTCTCCGCCCGGCGCGTTTTAATTCATCCAGACAAAGATTGTTTGCCACCCGGTAAATCCAGGGCGAAAAATTTTCAGGGTCATCCAGCATATCCATCTTCTGATACGCCTTAATAAATGTCTTTTGAGTAATTTCATTTGCCTCATCAGCATCCGCAAAAAAACCGTATGCAAAACGATGGATTTTTACCTGCCACCGATCCACCAGCTCATTAAAAGCAGCCGTGTCTCCACGTTTAAACTGCTGTATTAGCGTTGTATCATCTATTTCAGTCAATTCAGTACCGGCTGATTGTAGTTGTTTTTGCGAACTCAATTTATAGACGAGGGACTCGCAATAAAAGTTCTATTTGAGGGTGAAATTATTTTAAGAAGTACGTAAGACAGTGAGCGAACTCATCCCGGGCACTTTGTACAGACCGGAGACATCCTTTACAGGTGTTCGGGATACTAATAAGTATGTCGGGCAGCTTGCCCGACCTCGGTTTTGTAAAAAACCGAATCATTGTCATCGATCCGGCATCTCCTAAGTTCGCAAGTTTTTAAAGCTGATCTCCGAACAAGAGCCCCTTCCAATTGGAGGAATCGATGTTTTGAATTATAATGAGTAGAATTATTTGCGGGTGAGTTAACGGGTAATAGAAACTTTCATAAATGTAGTTTACAGTCAATGAGATATATTTCAACCTTTATTCTATTACTTCTCCTTTGCATTGGTTGCAATAAAAAAGAATCTGAAGGCTTACCTGAACACCTGACAGTCATAGAGAATCTTACATTTTATCCTTTAACTGCATCAGTACAAAATGATATTCAGCTTATATGTACTAAGGTCTATAAAGAATCTGAAGAACTTACTATAGGCCGGATTTCAGGAATAGCCATTGATGGATCAGAAAAAGTCTATATCTCAGAATCAACTCAAGGTCACGCGGCAATTCACGTATTTGATGCAGAAGGTTCTTATTTGACTTCATTAGGTGGTTATGGAGAAGGTCCCGGTGAGTTCAGAAGCATTATCAATCCACAAATTAAAGATGAATACCTTTATGCTTTAGATGGAAGGCAGTTGAAGATTAATGTGTTCTCCCTTCAAACATTTTCTTTTAAGAAATCTATTCAGCTTAATCCTGAAAATTGGAGACACATAGAAGAATTAAACGGTACTTCCCCCTATGATTTTACTGTACTTGATAGCGACAGAATATTGTTTAGTTTTCTTAAATCTGAAGGTGCTCGAGATCTGCTTTTGCGGTATATAATGAATAATTCTGGTGAAATTATATCCAATAAAATCATAGAACAGGTTTTAGCGGAACACTTTGCCCGTCCGGATAATAGAGGAATTATTTTCTCACCCTTTAGCGGAAATGGTTTAACTCTTGTTACTACTGATAAAAAACTATTTACAATTTGGACTGAAGAAATATTATTCAAGGAATATACTCTAAATGGGGAGTACCAGAGGGCTTTCTAT
>JBGTFX010000490.1:0-5804 GCA_041747055.1 Balneolaceae bacterium | reverse complement strand
TAAGGTTCCGGAAAGGACTTCCTGGACAACTTTCCATTTAAATTCTTCACTGTAAATACCATTTTTTGACGACATTTTGTTATCCTGTTTTACGTTGACTTTTTCTGTTAAAAACAGTCAACCTATTTCAGGACGACACATGAGTCTCTTTGCGTCATACCGTCCCGAAATACTTCGGTACGGTATCTCCTAACTTTGAATGAATCATATACGTTTGTAACCACAAGTTTAAGCTGAACTTCGTTCTCAGTTAGCTATAAACTTTTGCTTGCCTTATTTTATATAGATACACAGTAAACGTAAAAAAAAGAGATGAATAATATTAAATTTGGAACAGATGGTTGGCGCGCCATCATAGCAAAAGACTACACTTTCGAGAACCTATCCATCGTCGCCCAGGCAACAGCCCGTTGGATTTTGAAAGATAACATCACAATAAACGGAATCGTTATTGGTCATGATGCCCGATTTATGGGACGTGAATTCACCGAACATGTTGCCCGTATTTTTGCAGCCATGGAAATTCCGGTTCGGATGGCATCAACCATCACACCTACTCCTGCAGTAAGTTTTGGAGCTCTTAAATATGATGCATTAGGAGTAGTCATAACAGCCAGCCATAACCCACCAAATTATAATGGCTATAAAATTAAAGCTCCGTTTGGTGGATCGGCAACTCCGGATCAAATAGAAACAATGGAAACGTATTATGACCAGTACGATCCAAGTCTGAATGTGGAACCATACGTATCCTATTTAAAAACTGGTCGAATTCGGGAAATTAATCTCACTGAACTTTACCTGGATGACATCCGTGAAAAAATTGATATTAATGCCATCAAAAGAAGTGGCATCCAAATTGGTCACGATCCAATGTTTGGCTCAGGAATGGGAACCATCAAACAGCTGCTGGGTGATCAGGTAAAAGAACTTCATGGAGAGGTTAATCCGTCTTTTAAGGGAATCCCACCCGAACCCATTGAGAAGAACCTTCAGGAATTTTCTGAATTTATTCCTGCAAACCACTGCCAAATCGGTATTGCAAATGATGGTGATGCTGATAGAATTTCTCTGCTTGATGAAAACGGGAATTTTGTAGATTCCCACAGAATTCTCAGTTTGTTAGTAAAATATTTAAGTCAGGAGAAAGGGTTAAAAGGAACGATAGTAAAAACCTTTTCTACCACAAACATGCTGAACAAACAGGCGGAAAAATATGTTCTTCCCATAGAAACCACTCCTATTGGCTTTAAATATATTGCCGAATTGATAGTAAACGGTAACGTAATTGTGGGTGGTGAAGAATCAGGTGGATTGGCCGTTAAAGGTCACATACCTGAAAGGGATGGAATATATATTGGGTTGTTAATGACCGAAATGATGGTAAAATCAGGCAAAAAATTAAGCGAACTCGTACAGGAACTGTTTGATGAGTTTGGTGAGCATGCCTATTACCGAAATGACTTGCATACCGATGATCAAAAAAAGAACGCTATGATCGAGTATTGTGAGTCTAAAAAACTGACCGAAATAGCAGGCATAAAAGTAGTTGACTGGCAATTTACTGATGGAATTAAGCAAGTTATGGAAAATGGATCCTGGTTATTGGTTCGTCCATCCGGCACCGAACCAGTGCTAAGAATTTATGCGGAAGCACCGACTGCTGATCAGGCAAAAGCACTCGTTGATGATGCCACCAAGGTGGTGAATGAATTCTAAATTACTTTAGGATCTTTATTATGGCTCAGACTAAACCTAATAACACTCTTCAAATTTGGCTTACAAGCATCTGCTTTGGTTCATTAGTTATCGGAGCATTTGCTCAGTTTTCGGCTTTTCTTCCCTATCAAATCGCTATTTACTTTTACCTTATCTCTTATGCCAGTGGTGGCTATGAAGGATTTCTAAACACCCTGAAGGACCTGAGAAATGGTGAACTTAACATAGACTTTCTGATGATTACAGCAGCAATTGGAGCTGCAACTCTTAACCAATGGACCGAAGGTGCTATACTTCTTTTTCTGTTTTCGTTGAGTGGAACACTTGAAAATTATGCCCTTGGAAAAAGCAGAACAGCAATACATTCACTCCTAAAATTACGTCCAAATAAGGGATTAAAACGAATGGATGACGGAACTGAAGAATTGGTTCCTATCGAGGATCTCAAAGTTGGAGACATTGTCATTGTTAAACCCGGTGAACATATCCCCATTGATGGCAATATCGTAAGTGGAGAAACAACCATTGATCAATCAGCCATAACCGGAGAAAGTATTCCCGTATCCAAACAAAAAGGAGATACTGTATTTGCGGCAACTCTTAATGAAAATGGAGTTATTCAAGTAAAGGTTACAAAACCTGCAAAAGATACTACAGTTGCAAAAATCATCGAATTGGTTGAAAGTGCACAAAGGAACAAAGCCAAAACCCAGCGTTTTCTTGATACGTTTGAACCGAGATACGCCATCACTGTAATCGTTGCAGTTGCTCTTCTTGTTATTATTCCATGGGGTATTCTTGATTACGAATTTGAGAGTACATTCTATCGGGCCATGACTGTACTTGTGGTTGCATCACCCTGCGCCCTTATTATTAGTACGCCTGCATCCATTATTTCCGCAATTGCAAACGGGGCAAAAAATGGAATTCTTTTTAAAGGAGGTGCCCATGTAGAACAAACTGTGGGTATTGATATCATTGCATTCGATAAAACCGGAACACTAACAAGAGGAAAGCCGGAAGTAACCAATCTTTATTATTTCGATCATACTCTAAATCAATTTTCATCTGATCCTAAAAAGATAGAAGATTTGCTAAGCATTGCAGCCGGATGTGAACTTCATTCAGAGCACCACTTGGCACAAGCAATCGTTGAAAAAGCAAGTGAACTAAATGTAACTCCGTATGAAGTTGAAAATATGCAAGCAATTCCCGGGAAAGGAGTTAAAGCTCAGTTCAACCAAATGCAATTGGAGATTGGTAACCATACAATGTTTGAACAATCGATTCCTAATTGGAGTAAAATAATTGTAGAGAAAGCAAAGGATTTTCGTGCGGCCGGGAAAACGGTAGTATATGTGGTAAAAGATAAAACCCCGGTTGGTTTAGTTGTTTTAGCGGATAAAATCAGGCCGGCAGCAAAAGAAACCATCAGACAGTTGCGCCAACTTGGAATCAAAGAAATAGTGATGCTAACAGGTGATAATGAAGGAGTGGCAAATGCCATCGCAAATGAGCTGGGAATTGACCAGTTTCATGCCAATTTGCTTCCGGACCAAAAAGTTGAAAAAGTTGAACAACTAAGACAACGAGGGATGGTGGCAATGGTGGGTGATGGAGTTAATGACGCTCCCGCATTAGCTATTAGTGATTTGGGAATTGCAATGGGGGCTGCCGGTACGGATGTAGCGCTCGAGACCGCCGATATAGTACTTATGGGTGATGACCTCACAAAACTGCCTTATTTGTTACAACTTTCAAGAAAATCCAGAAAAGTGGTTTGGCAAAATATCACCTTTAGTATGGCGGTTATTATTGTTCTTCTCTTTGGTGTTTTCTTGATTGATTTACCGCTGACACTTGGGGTTGTCGGCCATGAAGGCAGCACTCTTCTTGTAGTGCTGAATGGACTTCGACTCCTGCGAAATAGTGATCTATCAAAAATTCCCGATATATAACATTGAAAATTCCTTCTGATCGGAGAATTTCCGTTCTTATTACACTTGATTAGAAATCGTTACGTTCCTGATGATATTACACAAAACCTAACTATCCCCTTTATGCAATCGAAATTGTTGAAGCTCATTATTCTACCATTCGTTTTTTTCCTGGTTTCAGAAAACACATTCAGCCAGGAAAAAGAGAAGTATCAAAGTTTACAACATGCCTTATTTACAGCCGGACAGGCGCTTTCCGGTGACCAGGGGTCACGTAATATTGTATGGATTGAAGGTGGCGATCGGTTCTCGTATATGCAGCGAAATCCACAAACACAGGCGTCCGAAATCTATGTATATGATCCTGCTACAGGAGATGATGAGTTAATATTTAACACAGCTGAACACTCTTTTCCCAATACTGATGAATCCTTCGAATTTCGGTCATTTCAGTGGTCTGATGATTTTCGATATCTCGTTTTTCAAACTAACTTTACTCCCATCTACCGTTATTCCGGAAATTCTGATTATTACTATTACTCCATTGAAGACGGCACCATAGAACTTTTGGTTGAAGATGCTTTTACAGCAGAACTTTCGCCGGATGGTCAGCGCATTGCCTATCATAAAGATGGAGAGATGTACCTTTTTGAACTCGATACAAAAGAAGAAACCCAGCTCACTTACGATTCTCAGGATAATCTATTTAACGGACGTTTTGGTTGGGTTTATGAAGAGGAATTCGGACAAGTTCAGGCTTGGGCATGGTCGCACGACAGCCAGCACATTGCATACTGGCAGAGCGATGAACGGGATGTAAAACGGTTTGTTTCTACTGATTATCAGGGGCAATATCCCGAATACACTGATATTCCCTATCCAAAAGTGGGGGAGAAAAATCCAACGGTAAGAATTGGTGTGATTGATCTTGAATCAACAGAAACGATCTGGATGAATCTCGATATAGGTGACGGATATATACCCCGGATTTATTGGACAAGCCTGGACAGTCAATTGGCTGTAACACATTTTAACCGTCCTCAAAATCATTTATCACTCTATTTCTATGATGTGAAAAATGGGAATGGAAATCTAATAATGGAGGAAATTAATGAAAATGGCTGGATTGATATTTTCGATTTCTTTGCCGGAATAGATGATCTGTTTTTCTTCCCTCAGGATCGCGAAGAATTCATGTGGGTTTCCGAACGGGATGGCTGGAGCCATATTTACAGATATGATTATAACGGTGATGTTTTAAACCGGGTAACGGAAGGAAATTGGGAAGTAACCAATGTATTTGCTGTTAATACGGATAATGAAACGATTTACTACGAATCAACGGAAGAATCTCCCTTGGAACGACACCTTTATTCAATTGGATTTGATGGATCAAATCAGGCCAAACTTACTGAAGAAGAAGGGCTTCATTCTATTAATATGGGACAGAATGGAAAGTACTTTATAGATAACTATTCGAATGTAAATCTACCGCGAAAAGTAGAACTAAGAACAACTGAAAATGGCGGCGAAACACTGGAAACCTTTGCCGATAACCAATCCACTCACGGTTACATCGAAAGATATAATTATTCTTCCCGTGAGCTTTTTAATTTTACTACTTCTGATGGACAGGATCTGGATGGTTTTTACATCAAACCACCAGATTTTGACCCTGAGAAATCTTATCCCCTTATTTTAAGCATTTACGGCGGACCTGGTGCGCAGGGGGTTTATAATCAATTCGAAAGCAATCCGTGGTTTCAATATCTGGCACAAGAAGGATTTGTGATTGCTAATGTAAACAATCGTGGAAGTGGCGGGTATGGACATGATTTTGAGAAGTCTGTATACCGAAATCTTGGTGAAAAAGAGGCCTTCGATTTTGCTGAAACAGCAATATATCTGGGTAGCAAGGAGTGGATAGATGAAAACAATATGGCAATCCGTGGGCATAGTTATGGCGGATATATGGCTGCTCTCACCATGGTATTGCATCCGAATGTATTTACGGCTGGAATTGTAGCAGCTCCGGTTACAGACTGGCGTCTTTACGATACCATTTATACAGAGCGATATATGGGGCTTTTAGAAGATAATGAGGAAGGTTATCAGCGAGGATCTGTTATGCAGCACGCGAATAAACTT
>JBGTFX010000489.1:0-3169 GCA_041747055.1 Balneolaceae bacterium | reverse complement strand
TCTTCTTCATTCTTATTTAACGAATTTTCATCTTGTCCCATTGACCATAAATGCGGGTACTTCGTTTTGATTTCGAGAGGATGAAGGCCGGCAAAAATTGCATTCCTGGAATAAGGTGTAGCGGTAGGCAGTATAGAGTAGTAAAAATCAGTTTCTATAGAATAAAACTCTGTCAAAATTCTTTCAAAAAGCAACCACTGATCGTACCGCATGCAGTCAATCAAAATAAAAACAACCGGTTTATCATCTGCCAGTTTTGGGAAAACCTTTTCCCGCAGCAAATCGGGACTTAATATCGGGCGATCTTCAAGATCTTTTCCTAACCATGATTTATACTGAAGCTCAACAAATCGTGCAAAAGCCTGATTCGCCTGCTGAAACTGATCTTGAAGGACCTGCTGTAACCCTTCGTCTGAACCCTCAAGGTTAATTTCCCAATGTGTAAGTGTTCTGTAAATTTCGATCCAGCCTTTCCAATCCGTTTGCTCGTTAAACCTGGAGGATAACTCATTGAAATTTTTTAAATAAGATTTGGCCGATTTTTCATTTTCAATTCGGCGTTTATCTAAAATCCGCTTAACGGTAAGCAGTATTTGATTGGGGTTTACCGGCTTAATAAGATAATCCGAAATCTTACTCCCAATGGCATCTTCCATAATCGATTCTTCTTCACTCTTTGTAATCATCACAACAGGCAGGGAAGGCTGTATGTTCTGAATCTTTTCGAGCGTCGCCAAACCATCCATTCCGGGCATTTGTTCATCTAAAAAGACAATATCAAAAACCTGATTTCGAATAACAGACACTGCATCTTCACCATTTGTAACCGGTGTGATATCAAAGCCCTTGTTCTCTAAAAATATGATATGAGATTTTAGCTGATCAATTTCATCATCAGCCCACAGAATTCGGTTTGCCATAAGCGGGTTTATTTATTTTTGCTTTAAAAATACTGAATGCCACCCGTGATAAGAAACCTTATTCGTCACAACTTTATTAAATCTTTTATCTGATCGAATCTTGCCGAACCTATTCCTTTAATTTCAAGTAGCTGTTCTTTTTTGGTAAAAGAGCCGTTTTCTTGCCTCCAATCTACAATTCGTTTCGAATAAGCAGGCCCTATCCCCGGTAGCCTCTGAAGTTCTGCGGCATTCGCACTGTTAATGTTGATAAGAATTTCGGCTTCAATTGCTTTCGCAGTTGTGTCATTATTAACGACAACAGGCTTAACATGTTCCAAGTTTGATGCCTCTTTCGAACTGGTTTCAGGTTGATATCGTGCCAAAATATTTTCAGTTTCAGCCTGTTGAACCATACTCCGCTCCTCAAAAACACGATCAAGATCAGCATAAATCTCTTCACTGTTATAAACACCCGGAGCTGTCCAGAATAAAAGTGAAGACAGGAGCATAGCTGTGGTCATCAGAATTGAAATCGCGAACCTTTCACTTCGCTTAAGTTGAAGACGATCCAGAAAAAAGAAGATTTTTCGATTCATAGTTTGTCGGTGTTTAGTTCATCCTTACTTTTATGAACCCAATAATGAGAATTCCTTACAGTTTTTGATGAAAAAATCACTAAATAATTTTGTTTTTGAAGATCAGGAGGTTTTCTGGCAAAAGACCGGTAGCGGCAAACCACTTATTATTCTACATGGTTGGGGGAGTAATTCTAAGGTAATGAGGAGTCTTGCTAAAAACCTGGAACAGATTCGCGAGTGCTTTCTGATCGATTTTCCCGGCTTTGGTGAGTCACCTGAACCTAATAAAGCATGGGAAGTTGGTAATTATGCTGAACTGGTAAAATCTTTTATAACAAATGAGATCAAACCTGATAATAAAATAGATCTGCTAGTCCATTCTTACGGGTGCAGAGTTGCCCTTAAATTACTTTCAGACCCTTCCATTTCCTCTTCTATAAATAAAGTGCTAATCACCGGTGGAGCAGGTTTAAAACCAAAAAGAAAACCCTTGTTCTATTTTAAGAAGTATACTGCAAAAACGTTGAAGCTTCCTTTTCTAATCCTTCCCGGATCACTGAGAGAGAAAGGTTTAAATTATTTGCGCCAAACATCATTTTGGAAATCACTGGGGTCATCAGATTATCAAAAACTTTCAGGTGTAATGAGAGAGACATTTGTTAAATCAGTAACTGAATATTTAGATGATCTGTTACCAGCTATTGATCATGAAATACTTTTACTCTGGGGAGGAAATGATCAATCCACACCACTTGATCAGGGTAAACGAATGGAAAAGGGCCTGAAAAATAGTGCTCTTGTTGTTATTGATGATGCCGGCCACTATGCATTTCTTGATCAACCCTCGAAATTTACAGCCATTGCGAAAGCTTTTTTTAAGGGGTAAATCCAAAACTCTACTTCCATTATTGCGACACTCTGAAAGACTTAAAAAGCCGCAACAATTTATCCGGCTCTTTTATAACTGCTCTTTTCTCTAAAACGTCTTGCTCATCACTTGTTCAACTTCAGTTAACACGTTCTCCAGATTTTCGTATCCCACCTTTTCCTTTGCTTCCTCCATTATACACCACTCAACTTTTGTAATTCCCTCCTGTTCCTGTGGCACAAATTCGCTCTCCGGATTCTCAAAGGACATAAGATACCAGTGAGTAATTTTTTTTATCTCTGATCCATTTATTGAGTAATAATGAACTGTGTCTCCTAATTCGGAGTCAATTTTCGGCAATTGAGAAATGCCCACTTCCTCGGCTACTTCCCTTACCGCACAATCCTCAACAGATTCATCCGGCTCAAGTTTCCCCTTGGGTAAATCCCATACTCCATTTCTATAAATCAAAAGAATGGAGATGTTACCGTCACCTTTTTTATATACAGCTCCTCCCGCGGCAATAACAGTTTCCAAATCAGGATTCTTCATTTTTCACTGAATCGCCCTTTTTCTTCTCTTCAGCATAGTTTAATCGCAAAGTATTGAGAATTTGAGTTAAATATTCTTTTAACTCTTTAGAGAGATTTCCTTCCGTAAACTTTTCCAGCATCACCAAAGTATCTATAGCGTATTTTGCTGATTTTAAATCCCTTTCGGTTTTTTCGGTTTGAGGATTCTGAATCTTCCCCATTCCCATCATGGCAATTTGTTCATGCTGCTGAATCAGCATCACAAAAAGAAGCTGCTGTTGTTGATCC
>JBGTFX010000488.1:0-2134 GCA_041747055.1 Balneolaceae bacterium | reverse complement strand
ACGGGTCTTTAGAACTAACCCATCACGGAAGCAATACCCGCGGCGTAATAAATATCTTCAGAGCTGCACCCACGAGACAGATCCATATATGGTTTTTTCAGTCCCTGAAGGACGGGGCCAATTGCGGTGGCTCCTCCTACCCGTTCGGTGATTTTATAGGCGATATTTCCTGCGTCCAAATTGGGGAAAATATAGACGTTGGCATTCCCTGCTACTTCAGATTCCGGTGCTTTTCGTTTCGCAATTTTTGGCATATATAATGCATCAAACTGAAACTCTCCATCTATTTTCCATTCCGGTTTTGCCGATGCTGCAATTTTCATTGCCTCCCGGACCAAATCCACTCTTTCGTGTAGTGCACTTCCTTTTGTAGAGAATGAGAGGAATCCTATTCTGGGTTCTTCTCCGGTTAGTGACTGATGAGTTTTTCCGGAGCTGATAGCAATATCAGCAAGTTGTTCTGCATTCGGATATGGAACAACGGCGCAATCTGCGTAAGTGAGAACTCTCCCATCAGCTAATTCCATCAAAAAAGTGCTTGAAATGAGTTTTGCCCCCTCAGCTACTCCAATCGTTCTAAGTGCTGCCCTAATCACAGAAGCTGTAGAGGCAACAGATCCTGCAACGGCTCCATCAGCCCGACCGGTCGCTACCATCCAACCGGCGGTCATAAGTTTATCGTTTGCCAATTCCTGTATATGTTCTTCTGTTGGATTTTTATAAGAAAGACGTTCCCTAAAAAATTTGATCCGGTTATTCACATCTACTGTTTTATCCATGTCCACCAGTGCGATGCCGGATTCAAGCTTAATGTCATTTTTCTTTGCAAATGTTTGGACATCCCCATTTTTTTCTATCAAAATTGGAATAGCAGCACCATTTTTTGAAAGTAAATTTGCAGCTTTTAATACCCGAAGGTCTTTAGCTGCCTCCGGCAATACTATAAGTTTATTCTTCCCTTTAGCCTTTTCTTCTATTATCTGAATAGCACTTTTTCTGTTCATTCTTTACTTATGTATTTCCAAATTTATATTTCTTCAAAATATGGATATTTACAGACTACATGTAACGTCTAAAAATTTAGACTTTTCAAAAAGGCCATATACTTTAACCATGCATCTGCAACAGCTTCCGGATCGGGATCAAAGACACCTAATCCCGCTTGAATTTCCAAATTACGAGTAAGCATATGACCCAAATTCTCATATACATTAAGCTCACATATATCTCCATTTTCAACTATTCGTTCGCAAAAATTTTCTGATCCTGAAAGCGGAGTGCTTGTATCAGAATCTCCGTGGATAACAAACAGAACTAATGTAGCGAATCTTTGAAAACGGAAATTGATGAAAATTAGAGATTTATGTAATTATCAGATCAGCAACAGAATAGCAAGTATCGTCAAAAAGATCCCACCCCATTGAAGACTGGAAAGTTTATCACTCCACCTCATCATACCAAGAAGAGTGGCTCCTAATACAATGAGAATATTTACTGAGCTGTAGACAATTGCACCGTTAAGGCGTTCGAGAGCTTCAATTAAAAAGATGGCGGAATATAGATTTGGAATGCCGATTGCAACTCCCATAAACAGTTCCTTTTTGTTTATTTGCCAATTCTTTCTAATTGTCATCACCATCAAACCAACTAACATTGCGCTTAAAAAAACTATGCCCATAAACTGTTGTTTGCTCAGCATCCCGGCAAACTCTACTTCATAAACTTTAAGTGATGCATCACCCAAACCAGTCCCAAGAAATAAAAGCACTAACAACCAGGCTGCGCTCATTGGTTCACGAAGCATTTTGCGCTTATTGGGAAGCAACAAAAAAAGTGCCGCAAATATAATTATTACACCTGTCCATTGTCTCGTGGTTAGCAGATCTAAATACCAAAGCGTAGAAAGCAGCACCGGAATGATGAGTGAAATTCGCATGGCCGCTACGCTCACCCCTACTCCGTTGTAATTGACCGATTTGCTGTAAATGAAAAAGTTAGCAATAAAAATTACACCGATGATAACAGCAAGTACTAATGCAGGAATAGCAGTTGAAAAGTCAATATTAAATCCGGCAGAATTACCCGGAAACAGAAAAGCAGCCGCGGTAGCAATAAAGTAATTCACGGTTAATAC
>JBGTFX010000487.1:0-4866 GCA_041747055.1 Balneolaceae bacterium | reverse complement strand
GCTGGATTTACCTCCCGCCGTACATCCAATTATTATTTATTGGTGTTTGCTTCGTAATAGTAGTAGGTGCCAGCTTATTTCCTGTAAGATAACTGCGAATATTGCAGTAAGATTAACTAAAAACAAGATATGAGCTTCGGGATACGTATTCACTAACTGTCTGAACCCTGAACCCTGAACCTTGCTTATCCTCTTTCTCGGCTTTCACGTATTGCAGAATTCAACTCATCAAGTGTTATATTTGTGTCCACACCTTCTATATCCAATGGAGATCCTTTCTCTTTTACAGGTTTAAGTATGAATGTCTGTCCATCCCGCTTTTTAATGCCCACTTCTCCATCAAGCCGTGCTTCGTCTAACAGCTTGGAAAGCTTTTGTCTGGCTTGTGAGTACGTATATACCTTCATAGTGTAACCTCCAATGTTGTAATCTGAAGTTGTTTAGCAAATTCAACCATTCTTTTATCTAAACTCAGTAACGGTGTTCGATATTGTTTTGCGCAATCTAATACATATGCATCATAGGCATACATTTTAAATGTAGCTGCTAATTCAGTTGCATTTGCTAATCGAATACGAGTTCTGCGAATAGGAATTTTCTCAAATTGAATAATTACTTTTACTGCGTCTGATGCAGAAATTCTATTTCGCTTAATCATAGCTGAAAGTGCATTACCAACCTCAGCATCTAAACTTGCAGGAGCTTGCAATTCATTTTCATTTGTTAATTCAATTATTTTGGCCTTGTAAGGCTCATTTACCAACACTGCCAAGAGCGCTGAAGTATCAATTGTAATAAGCATACGTCACATTAACAATTGTACAGGTGTAAGTCAACTTCTTAATTATTCAGCTATGTAGAGTAAATTCTCTTTTTCACAAATTAACCCCTGTAGGGTAAATATGTAGCGCGGATCGCTGATCTGCAGGCGGGGGACGGTTAAATGAACCGCAGAATGCTGCGCGTTTTTCACTTCGTGATTATTGCCTTCGGCTCGGTGCGCAGTCCCGAACTCGATTCGGGGTCGAATTCTCTGGCCCATTTTCCGGTGACGGCTATATTAGGGCCGAGGCAATGTGGTAAATCGACTCTTGCCAAACATCTTATATCTGAATTAACTACCGAAGCGGTATATCTTGACCTGGAGCGCCCTTCCGACTTGCAAAAACTTGAAGATGCAGAGTGGTTTCTGTCTCGCCAAAAAGGCAAACTGGTATGTTTAGATGAAATTCATCGAGAGCCTGAATTGTTTCCCGTACTACGAAGTATAGTGGATGAGAATGGAGGTAACGGGCAATTTTTAATTCTTG
This sequence comes from Balneolaceae bacterium, assembly GCA_041747055.1. GTDB lineage: Bacteria > Bacteroidota > Rhodothermia > Balneolales > Balneolaceae > SW132. The sequence goes on along the minus strand of JBGTFX010000487.1, from coordinate 3,556 downwards.
GCTCTGCATCAAGGGATTTAATTAAACAAAGTTCTGAATCTCTTGCCGGCCGCATCAACTATAAAAAACTCACTCCATTTTTGTGGGATGAAATCTGCCACGAAACGGATATGGAAAGTTATATGATAAAGGGAGGCTTTCCCCGAAGTATTCTGGCTGAGGAGAAGGCAAGTATGGAATGGCGGGAGAGTTTTATCACCACATTTCTGGAACGGGATTTGTTACAGTTTGCAGGTTTTAGCCCCGTATCTATGCGCCGTTTATGGCAGATGCTGGCTCACTCAAATGGTCAGACGGCAATTACAGTGCGTTGGGCAGTTCATTGGGAATAAGCCATACATCTGTAAAAAAATACATCGACCTTCTTGAAGGTACGTTTATGGTACGGCAGCTAAGACCTTATGAGAGCAATACAAAAAAAAGGCTGGTGAAATCTCCGAAGATATATATTACAGATAACGGGCTAACAACCGCATTACTTAAACTAAGATCTTTTGAGGAAGCTGCTGGACACCCGGCATTTGGGGCATTATGGGAAAGTGTGGTTATAGAAAATATAAAAGGGCATTACCCCGACCTGGAGTTTTCATATTACAGGAGCAATCATGGAAATGAAATTGATTTGGTGATTGGGTACGGCACTTCTGTCATTGCTATTGAGTGTAAATCTACATTGTCACCCAATTTAAGCAAAGGCAATTATTCAGCCATAGAAGATATTAATCCTTTAAAAACATTAGTTGTAATTCCTTCTGAAAAAGGATATCCCTTTAAAGAAAATATAGACGTAGTTTCCTTAACAGAGTTGATAAAAAAAATAGGAGATTTAGTTGATTAGGAATTTAGTGAATTAGGACCTGCCAGTCGCAGATGCCGACGCTTCGTTGAGTCCGGCTCATTAATCAATAAAATTATGGAAAGATGATATGAAATCTATTACCTTAGTTGCAGCTTGAAGAGATTCTTCAAAGCAGTAAAATATCAGTGGCAGACAAGAACTATTACATTAGGGGATGATATAGTATTTGAGTTGAAAATTTGGTTTACTGTCCCAGTAGTATTATTCCATAATCCGGATTGATCGTGATTACATTTCCATTGGCTCTATTTATTATCTCTGTAGCGGCATTTACATTTCTGTTTACGAAATGGTTTATTCGCTATGCTGATTCGTTACAGATCACGGATGTGCCAAACAGCCGGAGTTCCCACACCAAGCCAACACCCACCGGAGGGGGTGTCATTTTTGTACTTGTATGCATAATTTCTTTAATTATTTATGCCTATCAAATTGGTTATTCAAATTCACCTCTGCTCATATTTTCTGCTATTCTGTTAATTATGGCTATTATTGGCTGGTTTGATGATAAACACAATCTGTCAAGAAAATTACGATATGGTGCTCAATCAGCCGCTGCCATCGCAGTAATAGTGTTTATCAGTAATATGAACACATTTCATCTTCCTTATTTAGGGTTAATGGATCTCGGATTGATTGGATTTGTTTTTGCGTTTGTCTGGATTACAGGAGCGCCGAATATCTATAATTTTATGGACGGTGTGGATGGTATTGCGTCAATGCAGGCCATCGGGGCTTCAGCAGGGTGGATGTATCTTGCTTCCATCTGGCAAATGCCCGAGCTGCTCGTAATTAATCTACTTATTTTTATTTCTGTGACTGTCTTTTTATGGTTTAACTGGGCTCCTGCTTCTGTATTTATGGGAGATGTCGGAAGTCTTTTTTTAGGTTTTCTATTTGCGATCATGCCTTTTTATGCAGCTTACCTGCCGGGATCACTTGAGATTGGATTACTCATTTGGATTGCTGCTATCATGCTATGGCCTTTTCTTTTTGATGGAGCGTATACCATATTCAGAAGAGCGATGAAGGGAGAGGATATTTTACAGCCCCATAGGTCACACCTTTATCAACGCCTCTATGAATTAGGCTGGCCTCACTATAAAATTTCACTTCTTTACGGCGTGTTTACAATTATTTCGGTTTCATGTGCAATTTTATATGTAACCGTTCCCGAAGGTGGTCGTCTAACTATTTTACTATTCTTGCTCATTGGCTCATACGTCTATGCAGGATATGTAAAAAAATTAGAATATAACTTGTAGTTAAATACGATTTACAATAATTGTATGGAAAGTGCATTTTTAAATGTTCCCTAAACAATTGTTAAAAGTTATATTTGTAGAAAATTTACCCTATATTCTTAATGTATTGTCCATTTATAGAAGAGAATTATGTTTCTAAAAAAAAATAACCTGACGAGGTCACTTTTTTTCCTGATAGGAGATTCAGTGGCTTTAATACTATCATCATTTGCAGCGTACTTAATTCTGTATTCATTTGATTCGGTCTCCCTCGGCTATCCATATACAGTAGCAATGGGACTTATGGCTTGTTCATTGATTGGTCTCACTATATTTAAAATGTACCAGGTAAGCTGGCGCTTCACCAGCCTCAGAGAATTAATGAGAACTGTATTGGGTATTTTTTCAGGCTCGATACTTTTTTTGGGAATAGGCGGGATTTTGATTGAAATCACAAATTTCACAATTGCTTATACAGCAATTTATTCTGCAATAGGCCTCCTTTTTGTTGGTGGGTTTAGAATTAGTAAGCGGATGATCGAAGAGGTTGTCTATACGCCAAAAGTAAAAAATAGTGTAGTTATTTATGGAGCGGGAAATGCCGGAGACCAAATTATTCGGGATATTCAAAAGCATAACAATTGGGACTTAAATATTGCGGCTGTTTTTGATGATGATATATCCATGCACGGTTTGCGTATGCATGGAGTTAGGATTTTGGGTGGTAAGCAACGGTTAGCTTCGTATATCCGCTTTAATAAAGTTGAAGAATTAATTATTGCCATTCCTTCTCTTCCCAAAAAAGCACTTCGCGAAACGATTGATCAGATCAAAAAAATTCGCCCGGAATTAAAAATTAAAGTACTTCCTTCGTTTCACTCCCTTACCGATGATCCTGTAGGAATTCGGAATATTCGGGAAATTAGTATTGAGGATATTTTAGGCCGTGAACCTGCAAGAATTGATATTAAATCGATACGATCCAGCATTAAAGGTAAAATAGTATTGGTTACCGGTGCCGGTGGATCCATTGGGAGTGAAATAGTTCGTCAGTGTGCAAATCTTTATCCAACAAAATTAATTGCACTGGATGTAGATGAAACTGAGCTGTTTCACCTTTTAAATGAAATGAATGAAACCGGATTTAAAATTGATCCCTGTGTTGCAAATGTTACAGACAGGAATAAAATAGACCGAGTGTTTGCAGAAGAACGGCCGGATATCGTTTTTCATGCCGCAGCCTATAAACATGTGCCCATGATGGAGAGCTTTCCCGAAGAGGCTATAAAAGTCAATATAGGCGGTACAAAAATTGTAGCGGAAATTGCCTGTAAATATAATACCGATAAATTTGTCATGATTTCTACGGACAAAGCGGTGAATCCTGCAAATGTGATGGGAGCTACAAAACGAGTGGCGGAAGAGATCTGTATGGCCTATAACAAGCACTGTG
>JBGTFX010000486.1:0-8111 GCA_041747055.1 Balneolaceae bacterium | reverse complement strand
AATTCGGGTATTTTTCGTGAAAGTACAATATACCGCGTTTCTTCAATTCTAAAAGATGCAGGAGATGAATTGATAGTACACCGAGATACAACCAAACTTGAGTTCTGAGAGCTGAAAGAATTCTCAACAGAATTTTTGGAAGAAGAGACGCAGCTTAAAATAAATTTGGAAGTGGAACATTCATTTTTCACTCATTTTAGGGTACACTCTGATAAGAATATCCTTTTCATGGATTGGGTTCAAACTCAAATTGTCAAGACTGAAAAATTCACTGGGCTGAAATAAAAAAGTCTCTTGCAACGCTACATCTTCAAAATCGCTGCCTAAGCGCTTCGATCAGAGAATGAAATACCCGTTAGTTTATCAATAAAGAAATTCTCGATTTGCCCCGATTCGATTAATATGGGTTCGCCCTCCACACCGGAAATGGCCCTCTCCTCCGGTGCTGCGAAATAGATAAACCCGTCATCTGGGGAGATATTTATATCTGTAATTCTTACAGTCGCACCGGGTTTTATTTCACTGTAATATTGATTATTCAGAATATCATAAACCTTAATTAAGTGACCAGACCCGACCTCTTCGAGCCAGGCGATATATCTGCCATCTGTTGTAGATTCTACTCTAGAAGGAGAACTTATATTCCAGGTGAATGATGACCCCACACTGAATATCTCCTGATAGGCCACTGCAACATTATTATATACATATGACGTAAGTGTTCTGATTCTGTAATGATAGGTTTGATCCGTTTCGATGTCGAAATCCGTATAACCTTGTTTGACAGGGTCAACTTCTGCTATGTTTTCGAATTCTCTGGGTCTGATATGCTTTCAGTATTGTGAACATTTGGGGAAAAACGGGAGAAGAAAGGTGGAATCGTCTTTATGATTATAGGTACAATACAGGCGGTTTTAACGAACCACCCCATTCACGATTGCTCACGATGTTCTTTAATAGAAAATAACCAAATAAACTTGAATTATAACACAGTACCTGTCAGGTCTTGATTTACCCCAAAGCCTGCTCCACATCACCAATAATATCTTCGGAATTTTCGAGCCCAACAGCAATACGAATGAGTCCCGGAGTGATACCTACGTATTCCCGCTCTTCTTCTGTGAGTTTTGAATGTGTTGTGGAAGCCGGATGGGTCACAATCGTTCGGGTATCCCCGAGATTTGCTGACCTGGAAAGCATCTCGGCCTTATCTATGAAATTCTTAGCCTTATCAAAACCACCTTTTATTTCAAAACAGACCACGCCACCTCCCTGATCCATCTGCTTTTTGGCCAGCTCCAATTGTGGATGATCTTTATGAAATGGGTACTTCACAAAATTGACGCTGTTATGCTCACCCAAGAAATCTGCAAGCGCCAAAGCGTTACTGCAGTGCCGATCCATTCGAACTGGCAGGGTTTCCAGGCTCTTGCTGAATAACCATGCGTTAAAGGGTGATAGTGCCGGTCCCGTATGACGGGTGAAGAACTGAATTTCTTCCATATACTTTTCGCTTCCCACAATCACACCGCCAATTGCACGGCCTTGACCATCAATGAATTTTGTTGCGGAATGCTGAACCAGATCGGCTCCAAATTCAATGGGACGCTGCAGGTATGGTGTAGCAAAACAGTTGTCTACCACAAAAATGAGATTATGTGCTTTCGCGAGCTTTCCGGCCCACTCCAGGTCGATCAGGTCGAGCCCCGGATTGGAGGGAGTTTCCAGAAACAACATTTTTGTATTTGGCTTGATGAGTGATTCCCACTTTTCAGGAGAATTCGTATCTCCGTACGTAAACGTAATTCCCCATCTCGGCAGCAGCTGACTCAATATTTGATGCGATGAACCAAACAGGGATCTGGAAGCCAATACATGATCCCCTTGCTGAAGGAGTCCGCCCAAACATCCAAAAACACCTGCCATTCCTGAAGCCGTGGCTACGCCGGTCTCTGCGCCCTCGAGCTTGCACATTTTTGCGATAAATTCATCCGTATTAGGATTGGAATAGCGGCTGTACACATTTCCCTCAATCTCTTTGGCAAACATGGCGCGGGCATGCTCGGCTGATTCAAACGTAAAGCTTGAAGTCATATAAAGAGGAGTAGAATGCTCCCGCTCCCCCGTAGTAGGAGTTTGCGTTCTGATTGCTTCCGTTTCGAAATGTTTCTTTTTACTCATTTTTTGAGTGGTGTTAAATTAAGGGAAAAAGATCCCTCCTTGAGGAGGGTGGCCTGCCGAGCTTTTACGGCAGGACGGGAGGTGTTTGGTTTAAGAAATATCATCAGATTACCAAGATAAAGATTTCAACCCAACCTGACAGTACCCCCGGACTGTGTCCGCCAGCCGGCTGATCTGTCAGCGTTATTTTTGGGTGCGAAACCGACGCTGACAGGAGTTCACTCTGTTCACACGCTGTCAGGTCTGCGAACACTCACTACTCAACAATCTCAAAACTACTTGTAATCTTTGATGTCTTTTCTAACGTTTTGGATACGGAGCAGTATTTATTCAGCGACAAATTTATAGCCCTGTCTACCTTTCCTTCATCCAGGTCTCCTTTAAAGATAAAATGAATATGAATGGTTTTAAACTCAGAATAGCTTTCTACATCGACCCGCTCTCCGGTCACTTCAATTTTTAGATCATCCGGATTCATCCGCTGTTTTTTTAGGATTCCAATCACATCAATCGCTGAGCAACCACCCGCCGCAGCAAGCAGCATTTGCATGGGACGAAATCCGCCATTTATTCCACCGATATCTCCGGTACCGTCCATGTGCAGTGAAACGCCATCTTCATTTTTGGCTTCCATGTGGACGTCATCATTGAGCCTCTGAATCGATATTTTCATAATCTTCTTTAAATTTAATTACTGATTAGCGACTGAAAATACCGAATTTTTGCGAGGGATTAGTGTAGAATATCTGGATTATAATTCAAAAATGAAGTTGAACTCTCTTAACTGATGTTTAAAAAGTTAATTTTTACAGACCTAGACGGTTGTCGTGCAATTATCTTCTGATCTAATCGTTGATTTTCTGCCAATTGGTTACGATAATGGATTAACTTAATCCCATTGTGTTATGGAAAAATCTATTTTAAAGAAAGAAGTCGAGAATATGCTTGAAGATCTTCCCGAGGATGCCAATTGGGACGATGTGATGTACAAAATCTATGTTCGCCAATCTATTGAACAAGGTTTGAAGGATTCCGAGGCTGGCCACACTATTTCTCACGAAGAGATAAAAAAGAAATACAAGCTGGCCGAATGAGAATCATCTGGACTGAGAAGGCAGAAAAACAACTTGATCAAATTTTTGAATACATCGCTTCCGACTCACCTTTATATGCTCAACGAACGGTCAGTCAAATAATAGAAGGAGTAGAAAGTATTTCTCCTCATTCTCGTAAAGGCCGAAAAGTTCCAGAGTATCAACGTGACGATATTCGTGAAGTATTTCATCATCCTTACCGCATCATCTATTCTTTGAATGATGACACTATTGTAATACTCAGTGTAATTCATGGCGCTCGTCTTTTGCCGGCAGATCCCAAATAGTATTAGGTACAAAGTCTCCTCAAATTAGGGGCTCCGAACGCCATCGATCCCGCGAAGCGCATCGAGCGGAGCGAACAACACGTAGTGAAATTTAGAGGGGTGTCAATTGCTATGAATTGAAGGACAGATTTACGTCGTCGCCCCGCCACAACTACTTCCCATCCCCGCCGTACAGCCGTAGCAGTGTTGATTGACAATAATCTCCCGGTTATTTAATAATTCTTCATTCCAGTCTTTGATGTGATCCGGTGCACCATGATTGGTTTTCATCTCCAGCATCTGATTAAAGTCACAATCGTAAAGTGAGCCGTCCCAGCCGATGGAAATGGTATTTCTACACATTACCCCCTGAGCTGCTCCCGGGTTGAATGCCGTAATCAGCTTCTCCATATATTCTTCAAGATTATCACTCATCACCAAAAAGTTCAGGTATCGACTAATAGGCAGATTGGTAATGGTATAAAGTTCATTAAAAAAGATTCCGTGCTCTTCGCCCAGCCTCTTTTTGTAGTCTTTTTGAAGGGAAGCTTGGTCAGGCGGTAAAAAGGCTCCCACGGGATTATAAACCAGGTTCAGATGCAAATCACCATCTTCTTTTCCATAACCGATGTCGTTTAATATCTTCAGCACTTTCATGGATTTGTCGTAAGTGCCTTCACCCCGCTGCTGGTCTGTGCGACGCTTGCTGTAAAAAGGCAGTGAGCAGGTGATTTCCACTCCGCGGTCTGCCATAAACTGGGGTAAATCCTCAAACTTTCGGGTGTCTAATATGGTGAGGTTTGATCGTACAATAACATGCTTTCCAAGTTTTGACACTTCATCCACAAACCATCGAAAATGAGGGTTCATTTCAGGCGCGCCACCGGTGAGATCTACCGTTTTGATGTCGCTCTTTTTTAAGGCGTCCAGGCAGTATTGTAATGTCTCTTTGGTCATGATCTCTTGTCGATCCGGCCCCGCATCCACATGACAATGCTTGCAGGTCATATTACACATGTACCCAACATTAATTTGAAAAATTTCTATGCCTGTCGGTTTAAGCGGTAACAGGCCAATCTCTTCAAGCTTGTCTTCAAACTTTTCGAAACTTCTAACTTTTTCGCTGTGATTATTAATGGTGTCAATCTGACGTTGGGCGTCCGATAAAACATGGGCTTGTGCTATTAGTGATTTCATGCTTGGGTAAAAATAATTTTAGGGTTAAAAGTCTCCGATTGCGGAGGGTGGGGTGATCTCTGATTTTTGATGTAAAATTCAAAAATAACACCCCTCACGCGAAATGCTGAACGCACTTCACTATCTCCCCTCAAGGGGAGATAAATCTACATACTCAACTTATCTACTTTATTCATCATCTGAACACCATGAACAAGTGATGCACCACCTCGAATGGCTGTTGCTACATGAACAGCTTCCATCATCTGTTCCTCAGAATATCCTTTTTCGAGGCTGTCTTCGGTATAGGAATCGATACAATACGGGCACTGAACTGCGTGTGCTACCGCTAAGGCGATAATTGATTTTTCCTTTGCAGTAAGCGCACTGTCAGAAAAAACAGCTCCATAATAGTCGAAAAATTTATCTGCCAGATCTTTTTGAAAATCACGTACATTGCCAAACTTCTTCAGATCTTCAGGATTATAGTAAGTCTTATCCATAATATTATTGTGTAATGTGATAATTAATACGAATGATATCTTAAATCAGATGGTCTCTGATCAACGCCCGCACAATAATTAGTTATTCTAGGAGATACAAAACTCTCCAAATCTTTTTGTAACAAAATAGTAACAGTACGTGAACGTAAAACAAAGCATGTCCCTGAGATTATTCTAACTTTTCACAATTATTTTGATGAAATAGTTGCATCGATTCATGAATCTCTTATTTTCCTCCATTATAAATGCTCTGACTATAACTTTTCATAAATCATACTCACGTGACTGACGAAAAAAAAGAACCGGATAATGAAGTCCCATCCTCCGAGGGACAAGGAACCTTTTTTGATAAGTTTCTAAATGTAATTGAAAATGCAGGAAACAAGCTACCCGATCCTGCAATGCTCTTCTTCTTGCTATTGATCATTGTTTGGGTAGCATCAGCCATCCTTTCTCCATTCGATTTTGGTGAGGTTCATCCACGAACAGGAGAAGAACTGTTGATCAATAATCAGCTGACAGGGGATAGTCTAGCTTCATTTCTCGCAAATATGATTAACACATTTGTGCTGTTTGCACCCCTCGGAATTGTGCTGGTTGCCATGCTTGGAGTGGGTGTTGCTGAACATTCCGGCTGGATTGATGCCGGCCTGAAAAAACTTTTGGGGTTTACACCAAAATCGTTTTTAACTCCAATGTTAATCCTTATTGCAATTGTAAGTCACACAGCTGCTGATGCAGGTTATGTATTGGTCATTCCGCTCGGAGGTGTAATATTTTATGCTGCGGGGCGACATCCACTTGCGGGTATTGCAGCGGCATTTGCCGGTGTGAGTGGTGGATTTTCCGCCAATTTTATTCCATCGGCGATTGATCCCCTCTTGATGAGTTTTACACTGGAGGCAGCGCGTATATTGGATCCCACCATAGAGCTGAACCCACTCAATAATATCTACTTTACGGCAGCATCTTGTTTATTGATTGTGGGTATTGGCTGGTATATCACCGATAAAATTGTGGAGCCACGCCTCGAAGGTATTGAAGTTGATGGGGATGAAGATGAAATGCCCCAGATGGAAGAAGTTTCGCCAAGAGAAAGCCGTGCATTTTGGTTTGGTTTCAGTGCAATGATATTGGGATTTATTGGCCTTTTTCTCTGGGCATGGCCGGAAAGCTCATCACTGCGTGATCCAAACTGGACAAATCCAGAGGTGAGTTCTTTATTCTCTTTTCAGGCTCCGCTGATGCAGGCTATTGTTCCTCTGATATTTATTCTATTGCTTATTCCGGGAGTTGTTTACGGATATGCTTCAGGAAAGTATAAGAGTTCCAAAGACATGATCGACAATATGACCAAGTCTATGCAAAGCATGGGTTATTATGTTGTAATGGCTTTCTTCTGTGCGCTCTTTATTGATGCTTTCGGTAAATCAAACATTGGGTTGATGGTAGCTTTGAAAGGGGCAAATTTCCTTCAGGCACTTGCACTGCCCGGGCAGGTTACTATTGTTGGGATCGTCTTCTTAAGCGCATTTGTAAACCTTCTTGTTGGTTCAGCATCTGCAAAATGGGCACTCATTGCGCCGATTTTTGTACCGATGTTAATGCAATTGGGAATCTCACCTGATTTAACTCAGGCAGCATATCGTGTGGGTGATTCTGTATCAAACATTATCACACCGTTACTGCCATACTTTCCGCTGGTCGTTGTATTCTGCCAGCGATACGTAAAGAGAACCGGAATCGGAACACTGATATCGATGATGCTTCCATATTCCATCATCTTTGGAATTGCATGGACAGCCTTTCTGCTCCTTTATTGGTGGTTAGGAATTCCTCTAAGTTTCGAAGCGAATTACATCTATCCGGCTAACTAACTAAACTTCCCCTCTTGAGAGGGGATTGAGGGGTGTGTTGAAGTATAAATGATGATCCCGGTTTTGAGTAAAAAGTCTCCCCTAACAAGGGGCTCATTTTTTGAACGCGCTAGCGCACCGAGCGCAGCGAACAACACGTAAGTGAAATTTAGAGGGGTGTTCATGGAAAAGTCTGTTGAGCATGTCTTTTCCCTATTTAAGCACGAGCCGTCAGACCGCTCGTGCATTATTTTTCTCAATTAGATTTATCTCTTCAGCGGTCAGACGGCTTCCTATACAGCAACTATTTCAACCTGACTCTGTCAGCGTTGAGTTGTGAATTAAAAAAAACATCATTTGAAAAAGACTCACTCCTAAAATCGACGCTGACAGGAGCTCTCTTCGTTTGCACGCTGTCAGGTCTTGAATATCAGAGCTCCTTCAGCACCTGTTCACCCATCTCTTTGGTGCCTATCAGAATTTCATCGTTACTTTCGGTGTAGATGTCACCAGATCGAAAACCGGCTGCTAAAACACGGTCGATGGCAGATTCAATATCTTTTGCCGCACCATCAAGGTTCAGAGAATATTTACAAAGCATCGCTACTGAGGCAATCGCTGCCAGAGGGTTGGCTTTATTCTGCCCGGCAATATCAGGAGCAGAACCATGAACCGGTTCATAAATACCATTTTGGTCACCTAAACTCGCTGAGGGAAGCATTCCGATTGAGCCGGTTAGCATGGAAGCTTCATCACTTAAAATATCACCAAAAAGGTTTCCGGTTAGAATGACATCAAACTGACGAGGATTGCGGACCAGTTGCATAGCGCAATTATCCACCAACATATGAGTGAGTTCGATGTTTTTATAATTCGAAGCCATGTCCGATACCGTTTTTCGCCATAATCGGGAGGTATCTAATATGTTTGATTTATCCACAGAACAGACTCTGCCATTTCGTTTTGATGCAGCATCAAAGGCATGTTTAGCCACACGTTCAATCTCTGATTTTGAATAAACCATCGAATCAGTTG
>JBGTFX010000485.1:0-1594 GCA_041747055.1 Balneolaceae bacterium | reverse complement strand
ATGAAATCATCCAAAGCTCTGCTGAAAATCACTTCTTAATCGGTTCGATCTCGGACGGGGACGTCCGAGCTACGTACCCCGAAGCTCATGCTTCGGAATCACGGTTAGAAACGGGTTTTAGGGGCTTGAACTCGCTTTTGGCGGTTCCACCTCCTACACCTCTACCTCATAAAGAAATTCTTTATGTACGTTAAACGCCTCTTCATCAAAAAGAACTATTCTGATGGTTTTGACCGAGTCTAATTCGTTTGTTTCGAAAATAATAGACTCAATAGCAATTTTAGCAGCGTCAGGCATCGGAAAGCCAAAGGCTCCGGTTGAAATTGCCGGAAAAGCAATGCTTTCCAATTCATATTTTTCTGCCAAATAGAGCGCATTTTTATAGCAGTTTGCCAGTAATTCATCAGAGGGTTCATCACTGCCATAAACCGGCCCGAGACAGTGAATAATATGATTATTAGGAAGACCGGGAGCTTCGGTGATAACGGCTTCCCCGGCATTGATAGGTGCTAAAGGTCTTGTAAGCTCTGTCAGTTCAGGGTCTCCCTTTTGATGGATAGCTCCTGCTACACCTCCACCTATTCTCAATTCAGCATTAGCCGCATTAACAATGGCATCTATATCTGGTTGATCTGTGATGTCGCCAATTACAATTTCAACGGTCGTGTGTTTTGATGTGATTTTCATGGCAGTCAATTTTTTTCGCACAAATAAACTCTCTGTTTTTATTAATAGTGAATAAATAGTTACTGACATGCAATATTTAAAAGCGCTTTTTATTTTAATTTATAGAAAAATTTGCATGTTTATTTGTCAGTTCAATCATTTTATTTGCTGTGATTCATAAAAGCGATTCCATAAAATGAGTTTTCTGTAAGCGGTTTTTTAACTCCTGAACATGCGTTAATTTAGAAATTGAAAAATGATATGTTAAGATCATGTTAAAATTAGATTTATGGAAGTGCTTTCAGTTCATATTCCTGAAGTACTGGCAGATGTATGACAGGTAAAGTTAATTACTTTCTATTTAAATCATTGATCTTAAAAATGATTTAGTAATAACTTATAAGTGGTTCAAAGAAAGCAATCAAACTTTCACTACTCAATAAATCCAGTTATGAAATCACTTATAAAAATTATCACAACAGTACTTTTATTTTTATCTATATCATTTACCGGTGTAGAATCGCAGGCAAGCGTAATTGAGGCGGATTCTATATCTGCAGAGATAACTTCAAAAGAGAAAAAAGCTTTATTTAATAAAATGGAAGTAGCTTTTCTCTATGGATTAAACTCGAATGTAAATGGTATTTTGGAATCATCATTCCACCATATCATTGTTTTTAAAGCAACATATAATGACTTTGACTCTGATAAAGTAACAAATGCTTTAAATAAAGTAGCAAAGGAAGCCGATACTCACTTCATCCGCTACAGAGCTTTATTAACTCTGGCCCTAATGAGAGATCAAGATCGCTTCGGTTCTGACTTATCTCCTTTAGCAAATATGAATAACAAAGATGAAGCTTTTGAGTTTTTGAATGAGCGCCTAAATGCAGATAAATTCACTGCAAAATAGAAAAAGACACATTTC
>JBGTFX010000484.1:0-3060 GCA_041747055.1 Balneolaceae bacterium | reverse complement strand
GGATACTAAACTTCCGGTTGCTCTGAATGTTCTCACAGATATGGTTCGTAACTCTACGTTTCCGGTCGAAGAGCTCGAAAAAGAGAAGAAGGTTGTACTCGAAGAGATGAAAATGTATAAAGACAGCTCCGAAGATGTAGTATTTGAGGAGTTCAGCAGTCAGATTTTTGATCAGCATCCGATTGGACGACCCATTATTGGTTTTGAAAACACTGTCTCATCTTTTACACGTGAGAATTTGTTTGAGTATATGGAGGATCGATATCAGCCCTCTAACCTTCTGGTTGCTGTCGCAGGTAATGTAAATCATAAGGAAGTGGTGGATATGGTCGTGGAGCTTATGGATCAAGAGGGAACCAAAACCGTTGAGCCTATTGATCAACCATTGACAAAGTATGCTCCCTCTCAAAAAGAGATTTCAAAAGTGATAGAGCAAACTCATATGATTATGGGACGTCGTGGTCTTCAGTACGATCATCCCGATAAGTACTTGCTTCTACTTGCCAACACTGTTTTAGGAAGTGGAATGAGTTCAAGACTGCATCAAAACGTTCGTGAGAAATATGGATACTGTTACTCTATTGGCACTTTTAATCAATCCTATATTGATGCCGGTTTATTCGGTGTCTACATTGGAACCGATAAAGATTATGTAACTCATGTGCGTGATTTGATCACTAAAGAGTTTGAGAAAATTCGAAATGAAGCCGTAGCCGATCAGGAATTGCATGAAGCCAAGTCTCAACTGAAGGGAAAGTTGCTGCTTTCACAGGAAAGTACCAGTAACCGAATGACACGTCTCGCAAAAAGTATGATATATTTCGACAGATTTGTTACTCTTGACGAGTTGGTTGAAAATATTGATGCGGTAACTTCAGAAGATCTGTTGAACTTCTGCAAAGATTTTTTTGATCCTAATGTGTTTTCTGAAACACTCCTGACTCCTGAGAAGAAGTAGTCGAATCAATATTTTAACTTTATTAAATAACGCAAAAAGAAAATATTCTCGCTGATGACAACCATCAAACAACTATCCAATTTCCAAGATCAATCTGTAACGTTAAAAGGTTGGATTTATAACAGCCGAAGTGGTAAAGGACTTCATTTTATCGAGCTTCGGGATGGCTCGGGACTTTGTCAGTGCATCGTTTCTGCTGATGAAGTGTCTGATTCTGTTTTCGAAAGTGCCGGCACATTAAAACAGGAAAGTTCTCTGGAAATAACTGGTAAAGTTGTGAAAGATGATCGAAGCGTGGGGGGATACGAACTACATGCAACTGATCTAAAAGTGATTCAAATTGCTGAGGATTATCCCATCACACCAAAAGATCATGGTGTTGAATTTTTGATGAACAACCGTCACCTATGGTTGAGAAGTCAGCGTCAATGGGCGGCTATGCAGATCAGAAACACCATTCAATTTACAATTCATCAGTTTTTTCAGGAGGAAGGGTTTATCCAGATGGATGCGCCTGTTTTTACCGGAAATGCTGCTGAGGGTACAACCACTCTTTTTGAAACGGATTACTTTGAGGAGAAAGCGTATCTCACACAATCGGGTCAGCTTTACGCCGAGGCAATGGCCATGGCGCATGGAAAAGTATATACATTTGGCCCGACCTTTCGCGCCGAAAAAAGTAAAACCCGCCGTCACCTGACGGAGTTCTGGATGATTGAGCCGGAAATGGCTTTTTATGATCTTGAAATGAATATGGAGCTTGCAGAAAAGATGCTCAAATATATTGTGAAAAAGGTATTAGAGAAGCATGAAGAAGAACTCAAAACTTTGGAAAGAGATACTACCTTCCTGAAAAATGCAGTAGCAAATCCATTCATTAAAATCTCTTACTCAGATGCTGTTGAACAGCTAAAAAGTGATAAAACCGCGAACATGCTTTCCCAAATGTCTGATGATCGTGAAAGTGAATTGGACTCCATCAAAAAGGAGCTGGAAGAGATCAAAAAAGAGCATGGATCTGCAAAGAAGTGGAGAAAAGCTCAGATTGATCAACGAATTAAGGAAATTCATGTTCGAATCGACCAGATTGAAGAGGATCTCAGAAATATACCGGTGTGGAAGGAATCAGCAGCCACCTTTGAGTGGGGTAATGATTTTGGCGGGAGTGATGAAACCATTTTAACCATGCAGTACGATACTCCTGTTATGGTTCACCGATATCCTGCTGAAGTAAAAGCGTTTTATATGAAGCGCGATCCTGAGGACGAAAAATTAGCCTTAGCGCTTGATGTACTTGCCCCTGAAGGATACGGTGAGATCATTGGTGGTAGTCAGCGGGAGGATAGTCTTGATGCGCTTAAAGAGCGAATTGCAGAGCACGATCTCCCGGAAGAAGCGTTTGACTGGTACCTTGACTTACGGAAATTTGGCAGCGTTCCTCACTCCGGATATGGATTGGGACTCGAACGAACCGTTGCCTGGATTTGTGGCTTAAACCACGTTCGTGAGACAATACCATTTCCACGTATGCTGGGGAGATTGAAGCCTTAAATCGCCCTCACCCTGTCCTTCGGACATCCCTCTCCCCAGGGAGAGGGAATCCAATGCTTGAATTTTTAAAGTCAGTCATTGCGGACCCCGATCCGCAATCTCCTGTTTAAATTCATGCTAATTGACCTAACAGCATTTCCGGTGCTTTTCCGGATTTCTGTCAGCGTCTTTGACAGCACAAATATGGTATGTCTGTTCTACATCGAAATTCTACTCTACTCCTTTTTCCAGCCTCGATCCATAACATCATATTGCAAACAAAAGACATACCATATTTCACCCTGTCTCAACGCTGTCAGATCAGCCGGTTGGCGGACAAAGTCCTGTGGGTTCTGACAAGTTTTTGCTTTAATCCAACCTATCTACAATAGATTTTAATCTTTCCCACGATGCAATTCGCGCAGCTTTGTTCGCTGCAGAGCCTTCAGGATCATCACCGGATCTCATGTAGGCGTGGCCGGCTCCAGTATAAATCTCATATTTATAACCTGGCCTTGTGACTTCTTCAACATTCTGCGGTTCATTTGAGCGTCTCCTCTTTGCAGATCGTC
>JBGTFX010000483.1:0-9463 GCA_041747055.1 Balneolaceae bacterium | reverse complement strand
TCACAGAAGTGGTGGTGATACAGGCAAAGAAACGGGTTGCTGCACGGTAGAATCCATGAATGATGCACGTCATATAGCCGTGAAATATGGATTCAAACATTTCATTGTAGATATCAGGGATGAATTTGGTGATTGGGTGATTGATCGTTTTGTTGAAGAGTACACCAACGGACGGACTCCCAACCCCTGCGTCTTATGTAATACCCATATTAAATGGGCTGCACTATTGCGACGAGCTGATAACCTGGGGTGCGACTTTATTGCTACCGGTCATTATGCCAATGTCCGTGAAGAAGGCGGGAGATATATTATTTCGAAAGGTAGAGATCATGATAAAGATCAATCCTATGCTCTTTGGGGAGTTCAACAAAAACACCTCTCCAGAACTATTTTTCCGGTAGGAAATTACCGTAAAACAGAAATTCGCCAGTTTGCAGAAGATTACGGTTTGATGAATGTTGCAAACAAACCTGACTCTTATGAAATCTGCTTTATTCCTGATAATAACTATCACCGATTTTTGAACGATCGTGTGGATGGACTTGAGGAAAAAGTAAGTGGCGGAAATTTTGTGGACAAATTCGGGAAAATTGTAGGAAAGCATAAAGGCTTTCCCTATTACACAATTGGACAGCGAAGAGGGCTGGATTTACCGATGGGTTATCCCGTATATGTAACCGATATCGACCCGGTAAACAATGTGATTACCATTGGTGAAAAAGAAGACTTAATCAGCACAACTTGTAAAGCGAAAGAGCTGAACCTGGTTAAGTACGATAAAATTCCGGGTGGTGAAATGGAAATTACGGGGAAAATCCGGTATAACGATGCCGGTGCAAAAGGAACCATCACACAAGTTTCTGATGAAGAATTCCGGGTTCATTTTCCTGCAGGAAGAGAAGCCATTACACCGGGACAAGCCATTGTTTGTTACGAAGGGGATGATGTTGTAGCAGGTGGATGGATTCATAAAGTGAATATTGAAATGGACGAAACCGAACCTTTTCACGCATGAAACAAAAGCCAGTAATTGCATGTATAACATTTCGGTTTCAACTCAACAAATCCTGCCATGAAAATTAAATCAATACTTTTAACAATTACTTTATTTCTGCTTTCAGCTCCTTTATACGCTCAATTCGAAGGCGAAATAAAGTTTGAAGTTCACGATCGGAGTAATGGAAATACCGATGTAACTCAACTTTCACTTACTACAACTAAAGACAGGCTATTTATAGACTCTGCTGCAAAAGTAAATGTTGTTTCGGGTTTGCAAACGGATGGAATTTTAATCAGAAATGATCTGCAGGATTTTGTATTTCGGACGGATGAAAATGAGGCGTTAAAAGTATCAAAAAGTGATTTAGATGGATTGATTCAATTAATAAATCGTTTTCAGGGTGGATCATCAAAATCTGCCTCTAAAGAAAAGTTTGATTGGGAAACCCGAGTGGAAGAATCCGGGAAAACACGTACAATACACGGTTATACAACCAACGAATTTATATTAAAAGGGGAAAAGGAAAATCAATACGTCTCCATTTGGCTTACGGATCAGATAAAAGTAAACTGGGGTTTGTTACTTGATTTTTGGTACGAATCAGGTGAAAATTTTACAGATTCAGATATTCCAATTGAACTGGTTATAAACCGAAACAGTTTTCCTTTACTTATCCATGTTTACGATAAAGATGAAGTTGTATATTCAGCAAATGTGACAGGGATAAATACTCGTAATTTTGATCGTTCAATTGTTGAATTATCCGAAGATGTTCGTTTAATTGGTTTTTCTGATATGATGATGAACATGTTTCGCCAACGACGTTAAAAATGATCAAACCGGTAAGAGCACTTTTTTTGGTTTTATTGATTTCCGCGTGCTCGACTACCGAAAAGGTTGAAAAAAAACTACCGGCTTTTACGGAAAGAGAGATAGAAAACGCCACACTTACAGAAGATTCCCAAATTGCCAATCTATTAGAAAGCTATCGGCCGGGTTATCAGGAAGAGATGGGTGCAATTTTAACGACAATTGAACAGCCTCTCATCTTTGAAAAACCGGAAGGTTCACTCAGCAATATTGCTGCTGATGCCCTTCGTTATCGTGCTACTCGTGAGTCACGCAGACTTATTCATATTGGTATTATTGGTGAAGATTCATTCAGACTAAATTTCAACGCAGGCCCTCTTACCATTGGTGAGGTATACGAATTTATGCCCTACGAAAATCATCTGGTAATGTTGAAACTTACGGGCGACCAAGTGTTAACGCTGGCCGATCAGGTTGCCGAACAGGGAGGAGGACCTATAAGTGGAATGCGTTTTGAGCTTTACAACAATCGTGCACGCGGTGTGATTGTAAACTCGCAAGTGGTTTCTTCAGAAGGTGAATATTGGGTAGCTACAAGCAACTGGGTTGCCGATGGCGGGGATAACTTTCCGGTTCTCTGGGAAGCGATAGACCGAGTAGATTTCGATGTGTCTATAAAAGAACTTTACGTTGATCATTTTCGAAACCGAAAAATGACGGAACCCTTTAAAGATGGGAGGATAAGGAAATGATTTCACGCAGAGAATTCATTTCAAAAAGTTTAAAAGTGTCTGCCGGGGTTTGGATTACCGGATCAGCGGGAAGTTTACTCAGGGGGAATCCATCAAATACAATTACCATTCTCTACACAAATGACACCCATGCGCGATTAGATCCTTTTCCGGATAATGCCCGCCAATTTGCGGGATTGGGAGGTATTGCGCGAAGGGCAAACGTCATCAAAAAAATCAGGCAAAATCAGCCGAATGTACTATTGTTAGATGCGGGGGATGTGTTTCAGGGAACTCCCTGGTTCGATGTGTACGGAGGTGAGGTGGACCTGAAGCTAATGAGCGAAATGAATTATGATGCAATGGCAGTTGGCAACCATGAGTTCGATCACGGTTTAGATGGATTTGCCGAGGCGGCAAAAAAAGCGGATTTCCCAATTCTTGCAGCAAATTATAATGTTGTGGGAACTCCCTTAAATGATTTTGTAAAACGATTTATAGTAAAGGAAATAGGGGGATACAGAATTGGAATTTTTGGCTTGGGAATTCAACTTGATGGAGTAGTGGACAAAAATCTTTATGGAAATGTTCAGTACCGAGACCCAATAGTGTGGGCAAATGGAATGGCAAGGAGTTTAAAACAATATCAAAGATGTGATTACATAATCTGTTTGAGCCACATTGGTTATAGATACAATAATGGAAGGATTAGCGATGTAGATTTAGCATCAAAAGTTGAAGGTATTGATCTGATTATCGGAGGGCATACGCATACTTTTTTGGATCATCCTGTTGCAGTAAAAAACCCATCAGGAAAAAACACATACATCACTCAGATGGGACATAGCGGAGTTCGACTTGGACGCATTGATCTGGATATATCTACAGGAAATGAGGTGGCAATGCTGGATCGGTTTTATACCATCGGAGAATCTCTTTAAGATGGTGGAAAAGTTTCTGAAAATCTCATGCTGACTTTTATTTGAGGATTCATTTTCTTACAATTTCTCAGCCTCAAAAGTGCTACTAAATAATTATCTGTGATCATAAAAAAGCTACTACTCATTCTACTGACTTTAGTTTGTGCAACTTCTGTATTTGCACAAACTACTCAATCAGACCAATTTGGAAATGACCTTCAATTTCCGGCGCTCCCGTATTACAACTTTGGGTAGGGTTTTTGGGATAACGGTACCGGATAGCACATTTCGGTTATACATTCGGTTCAGAATGCAGAATCGTGCTACTTATGTTGAGTCTCACGAAGGTGAAGAAGCTGTTGAAGCATTAGTAAGAAGACTCAGACTTCGTTTTGATGGATTTGTGGCAGATCCGCGATTACTGTATGTCATTCAACTCTCTTTTGCGCCTGATGATGTTGGCGAACTGACAGAAGGAGAAAATATAAATATCATCAGAGATGCTGTGATATTTTACCGTCCAAATGACAGTTGGAATATTGCATTTGGCGGGAGCATCTTTATTTGAGCGAAGAGATTTAAACCAGAGAGACGAGAATCTTTAACAATGAAAATACTGACAGCTGGTATCTGAGATTTCAGGTAAAAATAGGTATATAGCAAAAAAAATGGCTGTCATAATTAAATGACAGCCAATTGGGGGAACATAGATAGAATCAAATTAACTGACTCATCTAACCAATTTGTTAACGTGGCGATATCTTTATTAGTCTGTCTGTTTTAGAATCTTTTTGGCCAACCAAATACTTCTCAACGGTGGGGTGCAGTACGTCGTCTCTTCGAAAGCAATTATACATTTTTTCAAGAACTTTTTTGTTGCCGGATTAACCTCTGCGATCCATTTACGCTTTTTTCAGGCGACTGTTTGGCAAACCCAATGATGTAAAGTAATCACGAACGTTCGTAATCTTTGATACCGTTTACTGAGATGCAGAATATAATTTATCTTTAGGGGAAACATAAAATAATTAATACTTATGCCCTGGACATTACGAATGACGCTGATTATTGCAGCAATGACATCGCTTTTTTTGATTTATCATTACCTGCGTTTTTCATGGGCTGTTCGTGTCACTTCGCTACAATCACAAAAAATCTATAAAAGATCCTTCGGTTTGATGGGATTCCTGCTTCTGCTTTATCCGCTTTTAGGAGTGTTTTCACACTATGTTTCAGGAAGTTTTTCGATTGATGATTTCCCCCGATGGATGGTCTGGCTCTTCTGGTATGGATTTGTTTTTTCTGCTGTGATGGTTACCTGGATGATTATTATTGATTTCTCCCGAATGATTATTAAATATGCGGTAAAAGTTAAAAACCCACAGGTTAATACTATTTTTGGTTGGATTACTTTAGGCACAATGGGGGCTGTTCTGATAATTACAGCTTTTGGTGTGATCTTGGATTCAAACCGAATTGTAGTCGAGAGGATTGACCATCAAACTGAAAATAGTTCAAACCTCAATGAGCCGCTTAGAATTGTACATATCACCGATTTACATGCCGATCGATTTACCACAGAACCTACAATGGATCGTTACATCCAAAAAGTGAATGCAGAAAACCCGGACTTGGTCATTTTTACGGGAGATTTGATCACAGCGGGGCTTGATTACATCAGCAAAGGCGCAGATGCCCTTCAGCGAGTTGAGTCAGCCTACGGGGTGTATGCCGTGCTTGGGGATCATGATTACTGGTACGGGCAGCAAGAAATTACGCAAGCTTTTACTAATCGAGGGATTAAAATGCTCCGTAACGAAAATATCTGGATCGAGCATGGAAGTCAATCCATCAAATTGACAGGCGTGACTAAGTTGTACAGTTCTAGAGCCTCAGAAGAAATTCTGAAAGATTTAGTGAATGAAGAGGGGGGCGAGGCGTTTCGGATTCTCTTTTCACATCAGGCAACAGACAGACTTATTTCAATTGGAGTGGAAAACAATTACGATCAGCTTTTAGCCGGACACACCCACGGAGGACAGATTCGAATTCCGGTCTTTTTCCAAAAACTGACCGCTTCACAGCTAGAAAGCCCCTACGTAATTGGCCACTGGTGGTTTGATGATATGCTGCTGAACATCAACAGCGGACTCGGCTACACACTTGCACCCATCCGCTACAACGCCCCCGCAGAAATCTCTGTGATTGAGGTGAATTAGTTAATCAATCTAGTTTTGCAGCTCTGCTGCCACTACGATGTGCTGATTACTTCCAACCTTCAAGCGTCTGAGCGGAGCGAAGTCCTTGAAGCGTTTGGAGTCAGGTGTGAACTCGCCACACATCAAGGATTTTATCCAATTTCATCAGTGAACAGAAATACCCATGTCTCTTGGCCACGCTCAAATCTAGTATCGCAACTCCTACAGCGATGCTCCAACAGGTAGCTCCGCTGCAAATTCTACTTCACCTTCACCGGATACGTCCAGCCATGACGATCTTCAATTTTACCATACTGAATGCCGGTGATTTCATCGTACATCTTCTTGGCAAACGGGCCGATATTTTCTTGATCAAGAGTTACGTTTTTGCCTTCGTGATGGATCAATCCCACCGGAGAAATTACGGCAGCCGTTCCGGATCCAAACACCTCTTTTAGATCTCCGTTGGCGTCGGCTTCAAAAACTTCATCAATAGAAATTCTTCGTTCTTCAACGCTTACGCCCCACTCTTTTGCCAGTGCAATTACAGATCGACGGGTAATTCCCGGAAGTACGGTTCCACCCAGTTTTGGCGTAATAAGCGTGTCACCAATCAAAAAGAAGATGTTCATAGTGCCCACTTCTTCCACATATCTGTGCTCTTTTGCATCAAGCCAGATGATTTGAGTATAGCCGGCCGCTTGCGCTTTCTGTGCAGGCAGAAAGCTTCCGCCATAATTCCCTGCAGCTTTGGCCTCGCCGGTTCCGCCTTTAACAGCTCTTACAAAATTCTCGGACGTTGTAAGGCTAACGGGGTTAAACCCCTCTTTATAATATGCCGCAACAGGACTGGTAATGGCAATAAATCTATATTCTGATGCTGCCCGCGCCGCAATATACTCCTGTGAGGCAAACACAAATGGACGCAAGTACAGGGAGTGTCCCGCAGTTTTTGGAACCCATTTATGATCTAATTTAATAAGCTCCTTAATACTCGAAATAAATGCATCCTTCTCCAATTCGGGGATGCACATTCTTCTTGATGAATTATTAATTCGTTCGTGGTGATCATCAAGCCGAAACAGGTTGATGGTTTCATCATCCACGTAGTAGGCTTTCATCCCTTCAAATACAGATTGCCCATAGTGCAGGGCGTGCATAGATGGGTTGAAACTGATCGGACCATAAGGTTTGATTTCCGGCGCTCCCCATTTTCCATCCTTAAATTTCATATCGATCATGTGATCGGAAAATAACTTCCCGAAATCTAAATTGTCGAAATCTACTTCTGAAATTCTGCTTTTATCTGATTTTGTGATCTGTATATTCATGGTTGTGTTATTTGAAAATTGAAGCGCGCCTGCTAAGATAAGGCGTTTTTTATAAAACTCTCTACGCCTACTCCTTTAATTCTAAATCCATTGAAATATGCAAAAAACAGCAATTTTTATCACCTTCATTCTAATTTTGCTTGCTGCCGAGTTGCTTACTGCGCAAACCCGGAATGATATCACCCCGCATATTTTAAATATGAAGGAACGCGCTGCTGTCATGGATCGGTGGACGGAGGATCGGCTGGATAATCTGGTTCCGGAACTGATGCGCCGCGAAGGAATAGATATGTGGGTTTTGGTTGCAAGGGAATATAATGAAGATCCTGTGTTGCTGACCATGCTGCCGGCAACGTGGCAATCATCACGAAGGACCACAATTTTGGTTTTTTATAACCCGGGAGAAGGTGAAGAAATAGAGAGATTGGCAGTTGCGCGCTACAACATTGGCTTTTTTGAAACGCAGTGGTTCCCCGATGAGGAGCCTGATCAATGGAAACGATTTGGCGAAATTGTAGCAGAGAGAAATCCTGATAAAATTGGGGTGAACTTCTCTGAACATTTTGCACTGGCTGATGGTATTAGTCATACAGATTTTATCCATCTGAAAAATAGTCTTAGCCCTGAATTACAAGATCGGATTGTGTCTGCCGAAAACTTGTCTGTCGGTTGGCTGGAAACCCGAACTGATGATGAAATAACTGTGTACAGGCAAATCAACCGAATTGCTCATAATATAATATCTGAAGGGCTTTCTGAGGCGGTCATCACGCCGGGTATAACCACAACGGAGGATGTTCAGTGGTGGTTTAGGGAGAGAATACGCGATTTAAATTTAACGGCATGGTTTCATCCATCCGTGACGGTTCACCGAAGTGAAGCCCCGGAGCATGCGGGTGATTTTTCAGGTCCGCCCGATACAGACATTATTTTACCAGGCGATATTGTGCACATGGATTTGGGGATAGAATATTTAGGTCTGACAACAGACACCCAACGGAATGTTTACATTTTACGAGAAGGGGAAACACAGCCGCCAAAAGGATTGCGTGATGCGCTTAAGATTGCAAATCGACTTCAGGATATTTTAACAAACGAATTTGAAACCGGCAGAACCGGAAATGAAATATTAGCAACGACGCTTCAAAAAGCGGAATATGAAGGGATTAATGCCACAATTTATACCCATCCGCTGGGTTATCACGGCCACGGTGCGGGGCCTACAATTGGTCTCTGGGATCAACAGGGTGGCGTTCCCGGAAACGGCGACTATCCTCTCTACCCAAATACGGCACACTCCATAGAATTGAACGCGGAAGTGTTTGTGCCGGAATGGAATCGAAACATCCGAGTGATGCTGGAGGAAAACGCCATTTTTGATGGAGAAAACGTGTGGTATATCGATGGTAGAATGGAAGAATTTTACCTTATTCCAAGGCAGAAATAGTAAATATCCTGTTTGAAATTAAGGAACCAAAAATTTTAACGTACCTAAAAGTAGTGTACTGACAACCAAACCTGTCAGGTTGTACAGCTCACATTCAGGTTTATTTTATGAAATAAACCTGACAGGTTTCACCGACGTACCAAAAACAAAAGTGTAAGGAATTAGAATTTTTAGGTTCATACCATTGTAGAAGCTTTTCCAATGAACCTGTAAATAATCAATTCAGGTTGGGATTCTAATGGATAAAGGGATAGTTTTTAAGGAGAATTTGAAATCAACTAATACAATGTTCAAGCAAGCAAAATCGATACTTAAAGAAACCTTTGGATATGATGAATTTCGTCCCTTACAGGGTGAAGCCATCAAAAAAGTTCTGCAGAAAAAAGATACACTGGTCATTATGCCAACCGGTGGAGGAAAATCACTCTGCTACCAAATACCGGCGATGATTTTTGATGGTCTCACTATAGTGGTTTCTCCCCTTATTTCTCTCATGAAAGATCAGGTAGATCAGCTCAATCAATTTGGCGTTCCTGCTGTGGTTCTGAACAGTTCGCTGTCGGATCAGCAGTATGGAATAAATGTATCAAAAGTGAGAAGTGGTGAAGCCAAGATGCTTTATGTGGCTCCGGAAACATTGATGATGCCGCGGGTTCGTGATCTGCTTTCTAATGTAAATGTAGATTGTTTTACAATTGATGAAGCTCACTGTATTTCGGAATGGGGACACGATTTCAGACCAGATTATCGTCAGCTTGCAAGAATTCGCGAAGACTTTCCCGATGCCGTTTGTCTGGCTCTGACTGCAACAGCCACGCCTCGAGTTCGGGATGATATCAAATCAATCCTTGAGCTAAAAGATTCTGAAACCTTTGTGGCGAGTTTTGACCGCGAAAACCTGTTTTTAAATGTGGTGGATAAAGACGGCCCGGTAGATCAGATTTTGGATTTTCTGTACACCCGAAAAGGACAATCAGGGATTATTTACTGCTTCTCAAGACGTCAAACCGATGAGCTGTATCAGGA
>JBGTFX010000482.1:0-3480 GCA_041747055.1 Balneolaceae bacterium | reverse complement strand
GGACTATGTGGTTCGCTATCAGGGTGGAGCAAATGCAGGTCATACAATAAAATTTGATGATAAAGAGATTGTTCTTCATCTCATCCCTTCAGGAATGTTTAACGGAAATGCTAAATGCGTGATTGGAAATGGTGTAGTTATCGATCCAATTGCTTTGGTAAAAGAGATAGAGGAAGTAAAAACACTTGATGTTGATCTTAAAGATCGTCTGTACATCAGTAGTTCTGCCCATGTGATCCTCTCCTACCATAAAATATTAGACCAGGTAAAAGAGAAAAACCGAGGGACTGATGCCATCGGTACTACGGGACGTGGAATTGGTCCTGCTTATGTTAGTAAAGTTGCCCGAATAGGTATTCGAATTGGAGATTTACTGGATCTCAAAACACTCGAAAAAAGCATCGAAAAGAATGTTGAAGATATCAATAAAGCGCTTGAGTATGTTTATTTTGAACCCACTCTGGATGCCAAAAAGATTTTGGCTGAATTAAAACCAGCCATCGAACAAATTAAACCCTTCATCTGTAACTCAACTCAGCTTTTGCATGATGCTATTGATAGCGGTGATTCTATTTTACTGGAAGGTGCTCAGGGTAGTCTTTTAGATGTAGACCACGGAACCTATCCTTTTGTTACATCCTCATCTCCCACTGCCGGCGGTGCCTGTGCAGGAAGCGGAGTTCCCCCACTTGCCATCACTCATGCTTTGGGAATCTCAAAGGCTTATTCCACCCGTGTAGGAAATGGTCCATACCCTACAGAATTAGAGAATTCTGACGGAGAAAAACTACGGAAAAACGGTGCGGAATTTGGTGCAACAACCGGACGTCCACGCCGATGTGGTTGGCTTGATCTTGTTGCCCTAAAATATGCGGTACGACTTAACGGACTCAATGAGCTTGCTCTAACAAAACTGGATGTTTTGGATGATTTTGAAACAATTAAAGTTTGTACCCATTACGAATTAGATGGGAAAGAAACAGATATTTTCCCATTGGATGTAGAACAGCTTGAAAGAGTTAAACCTGTTTATAAGTCTTTTAAGGGATGGCTAACATCATCAAGAAATATTGAAAAATTTGATGACCTACCTGAATTGGCTAAAGAATACATCAACTATCTAGAAGAGTATATTGGTGTATCTTTTAACTTGATATCCACCGGACCAAAAAGAAACGAGACAATCGTGCGGTAGCAGATGA
The DNA here is from genome assembly GCA_041747055.1 of Balneolaceae bacterium. GTDB lineage: Bacteria > Bacteroidota > Rhodothermia > Balneolales > Balneolaceae > SW132. The sequence continues at coordinate 2,278 of JBGTFX010000482.1, read as the reverse complement.
GATCAGAGGCTTATTTTTCAATTATCTATCAGGTTCAGGCAGAATCAGAAAAAGAAGCCCATCAAATTTCTACGGCTTTGGCAATTGAACAGTCCGTGGAAATGCCAATCGAAACTGTACCTTCTCACTTGAAAATTAATATCGGGAGTGTGGAAACAGTCTCTCTTATTGATGACACCAGTTGGAAAACTGAAATTCAGTACTCAACCTCATTAGTTGATGGTGATCCTACCCAATTTTTAAACATCCTTTTTGGAAATAGCTCTTTACAGCCGGGTGTAAAAGTTTTAGATATTGACCGTGAATATCTCCCCCAAATTTGTAATGGTCCCGTTCACGGAATTGAACAGTTTAGAAAGAAAATGGGTGTTGAAAAGCGACCCCTTAGTTGCACTGCGTTAAAACCCATTGGCCTTAAACCCGGAGAACTTGCCGAAAGAGCGTATCAATTTACTCGTGGAGGGATTGATATGATTAAGGATGATCATGGAATCGCCAATCAATCCTCAGCAAATTTTAAAGCACGTGTGCAGTCAGTGGTTAGAGCCGTTCGGAAAGGGGAACAGGTATCCGGCAAAAAAACGGCTTATTTCCCGAATATTACCGGATCTGCTGCGGAATTAATCGATCGATATATGCAGGCCGTGGAGCTTGGTGCGGATGGCGTTTTAATCTCTCCACAGCTGAGCGGCTTATCACAAATGCACCAACTGGCTGCATCAAGCATGCCGTTGCCCATTATGGCTCACCCCGCTTTTTCCGGTAACTTTGTAAATCACCCAACCGGAGGTTTTCTACCTGAAATCTATTATGGTCTTTTATGGAGAGCTTTTGGCGCAGATTTTGTTATTTATCCAAACGCCAAAGGCCGATTTTCTTTTTCTGAGGATACCTGCAAAGCTATTAACCACGAGTGCCGTAATTCTCAGTTTAAACTTAAGCTCTCCTTCCCTACACCCGGTGGAGGTATTGATAGATCTACCATTTCCACATGGGCAAATAAGTATGGTAATGATACCGTTTTTTTAGTGGGAGGAAGTTTATACCAGCACCCCGACGGCCTTGAAAAAGCCACCAAAGAATTTCAACAAATCCTTGAGGAGTATGAGTAAATCAAAAGTCATTCATAATGAGAATTTTCACTGGAAAGGAGTTGAACGGAAAGAGTACAAAACAGAGACTTCTAATTTTAAGGATATTCATCGCTTCTCTCTTTTAGGGGATGAAACATCTGATTTAAATATTCACACCCGATATTTTGAAGTCCAACCCGGTGGATATTCTTCACTGGAGCAACATCGTCACCCACACAGTGTGGTGATTATTCGCGGTAGTGGATCGGTAATTTTGGATGATGAAATAATTTCAATTGGCACTCATGATGTTGTTTACGTTTCACCGGAATCTATCCATCAGTTTCATGCCGATAACAATGAACCACTTGGTTTTTTATGCATGGTTGACCGCTATCGTGATAAGCCCGTGATTCCTGATGATAAAACATTGGCTGAAAGAATTACATCTGAAAAAGTTTTGAAGAAAATCAGAAAATAGTGTTGAAAAGGAGCATCAATTCGCTGTATATTTATTTCTCTTGACTAGTGGGAATATTTAGTCGCCTGCTGACCATTACTTTTTGATTTATTGAACATTTTATTACCAGCCCTGACAGTTTAATTGTGAGGCTCAGTGGTAGAGTCCCGAAATCCTTCGGGATCAAGGTGGAGGTCACCCTCCACTCTTATTTTGATTTATTGAACATTTTATTATCAGCGGGAATAGCTCAGTGGTAGAGCATCACCTTGCCAAGGTGGAGGTCGCGAGTTCAAATCTCGTTTCCCGCTCCAAAAAAGCCCCATTACTTATTTAAAGTGATGGGGCTTTTTAGTTTTACCCTCAAAATTATGTTTTACACCTACATTCTATACAGTTCATCAGCTAATAAATACTACACGGGTCACACTGCTTACTCCCCTTCTTCAAGGTTGGATCAGCATAACAACGGAATGTCTCCTTCAACAAAACCAGGTATTCCTTGGGTATTGAAGTTCAACAAATCTTTCAAGACCAAAACCGAAGCCATCAAGTTTGAAAATGCGATCAAACGAAAGAAAAGTCGAAAGTATATTGAATGGCTGATTGTTTCTGAGAATAATGAATTTAAGGAATAGCTCAGTGGTAGAGTCCCGAAATCCTTCGGGATCAAGGTGGAGGTCACCCTCCACTCTTATTTTGATTTATTGAACATTTTATTATCAGCGGGAATAGCTCAGTGGTA
>JBGTFX010000481.1:0-5100 GCA_041747055.1 Balneolaceae bacterium | reverse complement strand
AAATCCAGCAAAACGTTGAGTCCTTTTTTAAAATGGTAATCTTTCCATTCAAAGTCCTTTTTCACTCTTGCCATTACAAACGGGAAGAACGGGAAATAGCGACGGACTTCCTGCACAAAATTGGTGAGATATTCTTCACTTTCAGCTATTTTCTTCCTGCTTTCCGGGTACCGATGAAGGGCCAGCGCAGCAAACGTAACATAACGGGCAATAGCTACTGTTGGCCTGATAATGTTGATTATTTCTACCGCCACAGTTTTACTGTCCATTAAATTGCCTTCCAAATCTTCGTACCAGGCAAATCGTTGTAAAACTTTACTTTCCTCTTCATGAACTTCTTCTGACCGGATTTTCTTTACAATTTCTTCCACCCACTTTTCTGTTTTTAATCGTGCAGTTCTACCCTTCAAGTTACGTAGGCCTACACTTCCTACTCTATCAATCAAGGAAGCCATATCCTTAGCACGGGTATTTATCTCATCCGGTTTTAAATCAATTCCACTCCACTCGCAAGCGGCTTCAAAAATCAGTTTTTCTGCCTCATTAAATAAGACGATCTCATCTTCTTTTTCCCACTTTTCGGCATATTTGCTCCATTTATCTACCGTAAGTTCCGCTAATTTCAGGATATCTTCTCTTCCCATTAACGACATAAACATCTGTTTTCGGTGCCTATGTTCTGCGCCATCTAACCCCTGAACTCCCCCATGGCCAAACAGAGTAGATTTCACTAAATTTGGAGCTACTTTTTTCCGCTCAAAATACTCTGTGTTGTAAAATAATTCTGCGGCTTGATTTCCCCGCATACAAACCGTTTTCTTACCCATGAGTCGGGTAGAAAAAATGTCTGATTTGAGATCGCGGCATGTATCTGAAACAAACAGACAGCCTTTTTTTGCAGCCGTTAATGTTGAATCAAGTGATTTTACTCGTGGAAATCTTCTCATGATGCTCTCTTATTTTTAGATTAAATTTTTTGTCTCTCTCTTTTCTAAAACTATATATAAATAATTCGCTGATCTCCAGCAATCACTCCCATAAATATTCAACATTTATCTTTTTAAATAAAACAAATCGAAGACCTGTTAGGTTTGATGGGACAAATCCAGATCAGAATTTAAAGCTCTAAAACCTGACAGGTCTTACCGGAAACAAGGAGCCGCGCTCCGGGGTAAACGTGAATTCCGGGCATGGGGAGGCTGAAAGCCTCAAATAGATATTCTCAGATTTTAATTTGCACTCTTTCAGGCTTTCAGACTGTGGTGTTTTCCATCACTTTATCACCTATGGCGTTGCCATAGGCTGGGTTATGTCAGGCTTTCAGCCTTTATCATCTGGATCAGATTTAGCCTTGAAGCCTGGTGCAATTTTGATTTTTAATACAATTTAAAATCTAACTCAGATTGACATCTTACTACAAATATCAGATCTCACGGAAACAAGGAGCAGCCGTATAACTAGACAAGTATTAGTCGTTTTATACCATGTGTAGCAAATTTAGCTACATAGCTTTAGCAACATATTTTACGAGAAGATAAACTGAGAATAATCAAATTAGATGTTAGACAACAGCATCAGCCGATAAAAGGCGGGAATATGAAAAGTATTCTGCCTTTTTAGATTTATCAGCAAAAAAAGAGAGAGCATGGAACCTGATACATCAATCCAAAAAGTGGTTATTACTGGTGGAAGCTCGGGGATTGGCAGGAGTCTTACCCAAAAGTTTGCGAGCGCGGGATTTGATGTCATCAACGCAGATATTAACCCTCCGAAAAAAGAAATAGGTCACTTCATTTTAGTTGATTTAACACAGCCGGATCAGGTCGATCAATTGATTAACAAAGTGAAAGATCTATGGGGAGCGGGACCGGATGTTTTAATTTGCAATGCCGGCCGCGGAGTTCACAATAAACTAACCGAAGGATATCCTGATGAATGGGAAAATATCTTCCGGCTGAATGTTTTTAGTGCATTTCGCTTAATTAGAGCGTTTGTTCCTGAAATGCAAAATCGTGGTTCGGGTGATGTGGTATTTATATCATCCATTTCTGCTGATCACGCTTATATTTACGGCGGAATTTATACTGCTACCAAAGCTGCAATTGAACAACTTGCAGAAACCCTGCGGCTTGAAGTTCAGCCGGAAGTTCGGGTAACCGTGGTTCGTCCGGGCGTTGTAGACACTCGATTTTTTAAGAATATGATAAACGGCAGTCAAACTCCTGAATCCATCGGATGGGGTTCAATCAATCCGGATCAAATAGCTGATTCAGTTTTGTATGCTGTGAATCAACCGAGGGAAATGATGTTAAACAATATTGAACTGAGGCCTGTTGCACAAACAATGTAAGCTTAAATAAAGATCAAGAGAGATGAAGAAACGAGTACTCATAACGGGTGGAGCGGGATTTATCGGTTCGCACGTTACCGATGAATTATTGGAGAATGGCTACGAGGTAAGAATTTTAGATAGTTTGGTTGAACAGGTGCACGGGCCGGGTCAAAAAAGACCTGACTATCTTCATGATGATGCAGAACTGATAATTGGTGATGTACGCAATCAACCGCTTTTAGAACAGGCTCTTGAAGGAGTAGACGCAGTGTTCCATTTTGCAGCGAGGGTTGGCGTAGGGCAAAGTATGTATCAAATAAAGGAGTACATGGAAGTGAATGCCATTGGTACATCTGTGCTTTTGGAAACGCTGCTTAATCACCCGGTAGAAAAACTTATTGTTGCTTCGAGCATGAGTATCTACGGCGAAGGTTTATATCAAAATGTCGGCGGGAATGTTATTCATAACGCGGAGCGAAACAACAAACAACTTTCACGGGGAGAGTGGGATCCGCTTGACAAGAATGGGATCTCTTTAAAACCTATTCCAACTCCTGAGACCAAAAATCCTTCACTGGAATCCGTTTATGCACTATCAAAATACGATCAGGAGAGATTGTGTTTAATCGCCGGTCGCGCCTATGAAATGGATGTTACAGCTCTTCGCTTTTTTAATGTTTATGGGTCACGACAGGCTTTGTCTAATCCTTACACCGGAGTGCTTGCCATTTTCTCTTCACGATTTTTAAATGCCAATCCCCCGTTGATTTTCGAAGATGGTGAACAGCTTCGTGATTTTGTTCACGTAAAAGATGTTGCACGCGCCTGTCGCCTCACACTCGAAAGTGCAGAAGCCGCAAACAGTGCATTTAACATCGGAAGTGGAAAAGCCTACTCTGTAAAGGAATTGGCTGAAAAAGTAGGCAACGCTTTAAACAAACAGAATATTAAACCTCAAATTACCGGCAGATATCGCGCCGGAGACATCCGCCATTGCTTTGCAGATATTTCTAAAGCAAAATCCATCCTTGGCTATACACCGGAAATCAGTATGGAAGATGGATTAGATGAATTAATTGGCTGGCTGGCGGATCAAACTGCAGAAGATCGTGTAGGTGAGGCAGAAGCAGAATTAACACAAAAAGGATTAACTGTGGAGGGAAAACAGAAAGAGGTTTTAACCTAAATCAATAAATAAGTCTTCCGCCACTGGCGGAGAGATTTTAGAGGGGTGTTCACTGGTTTTTACACGTTCTGATAACCATCCCCCTAATCCCCCCTTTAATAAGGGGGACTTTTAAGTGGTGATTAGTTTTCAAATAAATCGAGAAAATAAATCAAGAGAGAATGGCATCTAACAAACCAATTTTAGGGATACTGGAATGGTTTCACCTGGGAGACAAAGAGCAGGTTGAAAAGGCTATTCGGCAAATAAATGACCTTAACATTCAAGAGTTAAGAACCGGAGTTTCATGGGCGGATTATCACACCAAAGAAGGTAAAAAATGGATTGGCTGGTTGATACCAAAACTGTCGGAGCATGTGCAGATTTTGCCATGTTTACTCTATACCCCTCCTTCTATCGGGGTTGAACCAAAAACCTCTGCTCCACCCAAATATCCTGAATACTTTGCTGATTTTACCGACGAAATATTGAATAACTATGGCGACTACTTCGAATGGGTTGAATTGTGGAATGAGCCAAACAATACCAGCGAATATGATTATAAATTGGATCCGGAATGGACCATTTTCAATGAATTTATAGGTGGCGCTGCCAAAGTTATAAAGAAGTATAATAAAAAAATATTGCTGGGCGGAATGAGTCCTGTAGATCCTGGTTGGCTCGATTTCATGTATCAAATTGGGTTAATGTATGATATTGATGCAGTAGGAATTCACGGGTTTCCCGGTACATTCGATTTTCACTGGAACGGGTGGGATTCCGCTGTTGAGCAGATTCAGGCCGTAATAGACTATCAGAAGGGAGATCAGCAAATCTGGATAACGGAAGCAGGATATTCTACATGGCAACAGAACGAAAGCCGGCAAGTAAAAGAGTTTGTGGATGTTTCGAAAGCACCGGTGGATCGAGTGTATTGGTATTGTTTAAATGATTTGAATCCTCAAAAATCGACTGTTGATGGATTTCACGTCGATGACAGGGAGTATCATTTTGGTTTGGTTAACAGCAATGGTAACCAAAAGCTTTTGTACCGACTGTTGAGTGAATATGGGCAGGATAAGCTAGAGCATTTTTCGTGGATTACTAAATCATATGATACCATACCATCCGGCGAAAAAAGCATTTTAATTACTGGTGGTGCAGGCTTTATAGGAACCAACCTGGCAGATCGGTTACTTAGCGAAGGACATTTTGTGACCATTTATGACAACCTTCAACGACCACGGGTTGAGGCTAACTTGGACTGGCTGAGAAAGAAGCATGGCAAGAATCTCAAAATCATTATTGCCGACATCCGAAATAAGTATCATGTACAAAAGGCAGTAAACGAGGCGAGTTTTATTTACCATTTTGCAGCCCAGGTTGCCGTTACCACGAGTTACAATTATCCCATAGAAGATTTCAACGTTAATGCTAGGGGAACATTAAATGTTTTGGAAGCCATTAGAAGTACATCACACCGCCCCCCTGTTGTGTTTACATCCACCAACAAAGTGTATGGTGAACTTTCGGATAAGGAACTAACAGCTGATTCCGACAGGTATATTATGAAAGAGAAAGAAGTTGATGAGAGTCAAAATCT
>JBGTFX010000480.1:0-5287 GCA_041747055.1 Balneolaceae bacterium | reverse complement strand
ATCCATATACCCAGGGTTGCGCTCGTTTCACTCACTTTACCCCGGGCAACCAACCAGAAGCTCCTCACGGAGCTATTTCATTCGGCAGTGGCAGTTATCAATCTTCAGTGTTTATTTAGTGTCAACCGCTTCATCATGAGTGAATTCAACTGTTATTGCAGATTCATCAAAAGACAATTAGCCCCTAATTAAAGAAAAGCTGTCTGACGAGAGCCGGCATATCAATCTCAACAGAGTCTGGGAGTAAATACCGGAGCGAGGAGTTCTTTTCTTTGCGCCCTTTTTCCTTCTTTATATTTGCGAAGGTATACTTCGCGGGCGAGCAAAAAAGGACAAAGGAAAGAGTAATTAAGGATTATTAATCCTTTCAACTCATGTACTATTTCAAAGAAAATAGGGAAATACATAGATTGAGTAATTTCATTCGCCCCGGTTGGGCACTTCTTTCATTTGGATTCAACCCATTCCCTTACCATATTCACATAAGTGACCAAAATAAACGGCTTATGAAAATAGCAATCGTCGGTGAAGCAAAGCGTGCAAAGGCATGGGAAAAACATTTGAGAGGGTTGTCAGCCATACAGGAAGTGATCATTTCACCTATTTTATTAAAAGATCCTATTGATGCCTGCATTATTTTAGATGATTCCATCAATAATTTAAATCTTTTGTCTGATGCAGTTCGAAGAGGATTTCATTCTTACCTTGTAGCACAATTACCCCTCGATGAGCCGATGATTGAAAAGATTTACCACGCTTCAGAAGAAGCCGAAGTAAATGTCCAGTTTTCGCACTGGCCCAGCCACTCTCCGTCTACTCAATGGATCAAACAGCAGATGCCCAAGCCTACGCTGATTCAAATAAAAAAAGAGTTGTCCAGCAATGGAGGTTCAGAGGGAAGCCGATCTTTTGAGCAGCAGTGGGTGGATGAGCTGGCCTTTATCATCCGGTTTTTTCATAGCAGCATCCAGCATATTGTGGCCAAGCCCATCAAAGTTGAAGAGAGATGGCTGGGACTGCAGATAACCCTCCGGTTTAATGATGGATCCGTTTCATCCCTTCAATACAATACCACTGCCGAAAAAGATGCCCATCAGCGAATACTTTCTTCAAATGGTATGATGATTGATTGCGATGTGATCACACAAAAGTCGCGCAGAATAGAGGTAAATGCGGAAAAACGAATTAAAACAACGCAGAAAACTTTCGATCCCTCAGAAACTGTCCAGCTATCTGTGATAAATTTCATCAAATCAATTCAGCTCAAGAAAAAAAGTGAATTCTCCGCCTACGATGCCCTTAAAACAGTTCAGGCCCACGGCAAAATTCTCGAAAACTTAAGACGGTTTTAAAATAGTCTTGAGTTATGAGTCCACGATTTGCATCGTGGTATCGTTACGCGCACGAGTACTCAAGACTCATGACTCAATACTCACAACTTTATCCCTTCATCATTTTAAACACCTTTTTCAACTTACTTCGCGACATCAGGGAATCAATGAAGTTAAACTGACCCGCAGATAGTTTTTCTCCCCCATCGATGGTGACGCATTCACCGGTGATGTAGGGAGCCAGATCACTCATCAGAAAGGAGGCCAGATTGGCGAGCTCTTCGTGGTTACCGTATCGTCCGGCGGGAATTTTATCAAGATACTTTTTCTCGAATTTTTTGGTCGGAAAGAGGCGTGTCCAAGCCCCCTCGGTTGGGAATGGCCCCGGGGCAATGGCGTTGACCCGAATATCGTATTCAGCCCATTCGAAGGCCAAAGATCGGGTCATGGCTAACACACCGGCTTTTGAACAGGCGGATGGAAGTACAAATCCTGAACCTGCATCCTCTGCATAAGTGGTAACTATATTTAAAATATTCCCTTTCTTTTTCTGCTTGATGAGGTGATTCCCAAAATGGTGTGTACAGTTAAAACTTCCATGGAGTACGATATCCACAATGGCTTTAAATCCACCGGGAGTGAGGTCTTCAGAGGCACTTAAAAAATTTCCGGCAGCATTATTTACAAGTCCGGTTACCTTCCCCATATCGTTGATAATTCCCTCAAACATCACTCCCACAGCTTCATAATCACGAACATCCGCAATATAGTAATGCACATTTCCTCCATGCTCTTTTAACTCCTTAACAGCTTTCTGAAGCTTCTTTTCCGTTCGTCCGCAAATAGCAACATCGGCTCCGAGTTCTGCAAATTTATGAGCCATGGAAAGTCCCAACCCACTTCCTCCACCGGTGATAAGGATAGTTTCGTTTTCTAAAGTGTTGTCTTTGAACATGTTGATTAGTTATGGGTTGGAAATTTTGAAATAAAATCCCCTCTTGAGAGGGGAAAAGTGAAAGCAAATAGGCAAAGCCGGATTTGCTGATCGAGGGGTGTGTTATTTTAAGCTCATAAGCACATTATATTTCATATTTAATATCAAAGTTCATCAACACACCGCGAAGCATGCCTTCGCAATATCAACGCTCAGATCCACTTATCTTGTTTACTCTTAATTACATGGAGAAGTTTGATGTGTGCAATTGAGTTTTTCTCTGCTCACTAGCTGTTCCACACCCCTCAATCCCCTCTCAAGAGGGAGATTTACTACTTCTATCTAAGACTCTCAAATATCCCCGCAGCGCCCATACCGCCGCCAATACACATTGTTACCATACCGTAACGTTTGTCAAGTCGGTGAAGATCGTGGAGGATTTGGGTGGTGAGTTTAGCGCCGGTACACCCCAATGGGTGACCCATTGCAATCGCGCCACCGTTTATATTGATGATATCCGGGTTCAATCCCGTTTCTCGAATGACTGCCAGTGATTGTGCAGCGAAAGCTTCATTGAGTTCAATCAAATCGATATCCTCCAGTTTCAATCCGGTCTGCTTTAATACTTTTGGAATGGCTTTCACCGGACCTATTCCCATTATTTCCGGAGCAACTCCCGCCACGGCGAATCCAAGGTATCGGGCGATGGGTTTCAGTCCGAGTTCATCCGCTTTTTCGCGGCTCATCACCAACACTCCCGCGGCGGCATCATTCATTTGTGATGAATTTCCTGCCGTTACCGAACCTCCCTGCTTGAACACAGCCCGCAATCCGCCCAGCGCTTCCATATTTGTATCTTTTCGGGGGCCTTCATCTTTATTAAACGTAAATGTATTTTCTTCAACCTCTCCGCCTGTGGTCACAAATTTATGCTTCACTTCAACGGGTGTAATCTGCTCATCAAAATAGCCTTCTTCCCACGCTTTTATTGCTTTTTGATGACTGTTATATGCAAACTCATCCTGGTCTTCCCGGTTCACTCCGTATTTGTCAGCCACATTTTCCGCCGTTAATCCCATATTGATGTAGACTTCCGGACGCTCTTCCGCTAACTCAGGATTCGGTTGAAAAGAAACCCCACCCATCGGCACCTGACTCATGCTTTCAACCCCACCTGCAATCATAATATCAGCACCTCCTGCCATAATTCGTTCTGCCGCCATAGCAATGGTCTGTAAACCTGACGAGCAAAACCGGTTGATGGTCATTCCGGGCACGCTATCGGGCAGTCCACCCAAAAAAGCACTCTGTCGGGCAACATTCATCCCCTGTGATCCCTCAGGAAAAGCACATCCTACAATAACATCCTCTACCATTGCCGGATCAACACCGGGTGAATGCTTCAGTAAATCCTTAATAATTTCGCCCATCATAGAATCCGGTCGGGTAAATCGTAATGATCCTTTGTTAGCCTTTCCACATGCAGTTCGTTTAGCGGCTACTAAAACGATTTCTTTGTTATTCGAGATTCTTGATTCTTTAGTCATGATTGTTCAATTTAAAATTTAAATTTGTTATGGAAGAAATCCCCGCTTGAGAGGGGAAAGTGAAAGCAAAAAGGCACAGCCTGATTTGCTGATCGAGGGGTGTGTTTTGCAAGGCTCATGAGTTTATTTGAAATTTTCAGTAGTATCAAAGTTTATCAAACACACCCCTCAGTCCCTTCTCAAGAGGGGAAGAGACTAATTCCTAAGCGGTTTTCCTGTTTTCAGCATATGCTCCATTCGTTGATGCGTTCGTTCGTCCTGGAAGCACTTTAAAATGGCTTCGCGTTCGAGTTTTAGCACGTACGATTCAGGGACTTCCTGCGGCTCGCTGATACCTCCTCCGGTCATAATGTCCGCGACTTTTCCTGCCAATACTTTGTCGTAGGGGGATGCCCATTTTGCTTCGGTCATGATATATAACGTAACATCAAGTACGCTCTTACCCGTTTGACCCATTACTTTTATCTTCGGTTCTGTTGAGGGACGGTATCCCGCGTCTGCCATGGCTCTTGCCTGTTGTTTTGCTGTTGAAAGCAATAAATCCCGATGCATGACAATCATATCGGTATCCCGCAGATAGCCGAGCTCCATAGCTTTTTGGGCGCTGTCTGACACTTTCGCCATACCAATAGTTTTAAATGCATTTTTCAGGTATGGCAACGGATCCGCCTCCTCAGATTCCTCCACTTTATTCATAGCACGAAACAGCAGTTCCTTTGTGCCGCCGCCCGCCGGGATCAGTCCAACACCCAACTCAACCAATCCGCAGTAGAGTTCGTGATGTGCCACAACTCTATCGCAGTGCATCATAAACTCCACACCACCGCCAAAACATCGGCCTGATACAGCGCCAATCACCGGAAACGGCTGATACCTCAATCCAACAGCCACCCGCTGGAAGTTCTCCACCGCTTCTTTAATTTTGCTGAATTCACCTTCCTGCAGCGCCTGACCCGCTTCCCCCAGGTTCGCCCCGTAGCTAAAGTTTTCATTGTCGTGACCAATAACCATCGCATCAAACTGCTCCTTCACAATTTCGCAGGCATGATCCACCGACTTCACCAGTTCAAAACCGAGGGTTTGCTGTTTGGTTCGAAATTCAAATAAGGCGACTCCATCACCCATATCATACAAACCTGCACTTTTGTTGCCCCATACTTCTTTGGCATCGTATTTCAGGGAAGCAACAGTAATGGCTCCTTTTGCCGGTGGTGTTAGCTGATCCACCTCTCCGGTTGCAAGGTTATAAACCGTTCCATCTTCTTTATAGAAAGAGTCACGTCCGCTCTCAAGCATCTTTTTCACGGATTCAGGCACTTCCCGACCCTCCTTCTCCATTCGATCCACGGACTCTTTCACCCCAATAGCATCCCATCGTTGAAAGGGTCCTAATTCCCAATTGAACCCCCACTGCATGGCGCGATCTATCTACTCAACTGAATCGGTAATCTCAGGGATTCGGTTAGCTGAATAGA
>JBGTFX010000479.1:0-6852 GCA_041747055.1 Balneolaceae bacterium | reverse complement strand
CCATCGATCATGACTACGAAATTGTTGACTCCTATAAAGGGAGTGAATTAGTAGGGCGCACGTACAGCCCTGTGTTTGATTACGTTTTCAAGGAATTTGATAAAAAAGACGCATGGAGAGTTGTAGAGGCGGACTACGTGACCACCGAAGATGGTACAGGTGTGGTTCATACGGCTCCGGCATTTGGTGCGGATGATTATGAGACGGGCAAGAAAAATAATATACCAATGTTTAATCCGGTATCTCCGGAGGGACGATTTGAGGGTCAAATCGAAGAATTTGCCGGCCAATGGTTCAAAGATGCCGATAAGGAAATCTCCCGCGCTATCAAGGAAAAAGGTTTGATGTATAAGCACGAGACGTTTGTGCACAACTATCCATTTGATTGGCGAAAAGGAACACCGCTAATGTCTTATCCTGTAGAGTCGTGGTTTATCCGCACTACAGAAGTGAAACAGAAAATGGTGGATTACAACAAGAATATTAACTGGAAACCCGAAAGCACGGGAACCGGACGATTTGGGACCTGGCTCGAAAACAATGTGGACTGGGCTGTTTCTCGTCAGCGATACTGGGGTTCACCCATTCCAATTTGGGTGAGCGATAAAGATCCTAATTACATTGAATGTATTGGAAGTGTTGAAGAACTGAAAAAGAAAGCCGGCTTAAAGGAGAAGGACGAGATTGACCTTCACCGTCCGTTTATCGATGAACTAACTTGGGACGCCCCCGACGGCGGTACGATGGTTCGAGTTCCTGATCTGCTGGATGTGTGGTTCGATTCCGGGTCCATGCCGTGGGCACAATGGCACTATCCGTTCGAGAACAAGGATAAGTTTAAAGAAAATTTTCCCGCTGACTTTATTGCCGAAGGTGTAGATCAAACACGAGGATGGTTCTATACGCTGCATGCACTTGGTACAATGCTGTTTGATAAACCGGCCTACAATAATGTTGTATCAAACGGTTTGGTGCTGGATGAAAACGGCGAAAAAATGAGTAAATCAAAAGGAAATGCTGTTGAGCCTTTTGAAGTCATTCAAAATTATGGAGCCGACACGGTTCGATGGTATATGATGAGCAACTCATCGCCGTGGGAAAATCTGAAGTTCAGCGAAGATGGACTTCAGGAAACACAGCGTAAGTTCTTTAATACTATTGTGAATACGTATTCTTTCTTTGCAATGTATGCTAATATTGATGGATTTACCTACTCCGGCTCACCGCTACCAAAGTCAGAACGGACTGAGATGGACCGTTGGATCATTTCCAGGCTTAATAGTGTTATTAAAATAGTTGACGAACACTTAGAGGAGTATGAACCTACAAAAGCTGCCCGCGAAATTGAGCAGTTTGTTGAGGAGCTAAGTAATTGGTATGTTAGAAGAAACAGACGACGTTTTTGGAAAGAGGGGAAAAGTTTAAATAAAACGGCGGCTTATCAAACACTGTATGAGTGTCTTGCAAGCCTTTCAAAAATTATTAGTCCAATTGCACCCTTTTTGGGGGAGTGGTTATTCCAAAAACTGAATGAGGTTACAGAAAAAGATGAAAAATCAGTTCATCTATCCTTCTACCCAACGGTAGAAGAAACAGCGATCGACAAGCAACTTGAACGCCGGATGGATGTTGCAAGAACAATTAGTACGGTGGTGCTTCGGGTGAGAAATCAGATCGATATAAATGTTCGCCAGCCGCTTGCGAAAATTATTTTGCCGATGAATAAAGAAGATCGTTCAATCGTTGAAGCAGTGAAAGATATTATTTTGGATGAAGTTAACGTTAAAGACATCCAGTTTGTCGATGATGACTCAGGAATTGTCAGTAAAGCAGCAAAACCCAATTTTCCTGTTTTAGGAAAAAGACTTGGCAAAAGGATGAAGTCTGTTGCCGGAAAAATTAGTAAATTAACCAGTGATCAAATTACTGAGTTTGAAAACGTTGGCAGTTTCAAATTAGACATGGATGAAGGTGACGTTGTTACTATTAGTGGCAATGAATTGGAAATCCAGAGAACCGGGTTAGAAGGTTGGTCTGTTGAAACACAAGACGGAATTACTGTCGCGGTAGATACCGAGCTAACAAATGAACTCCGTCAGGAGGGAATGGCCAGGGAATTTATGAATCGTGTTCAAAACATGCGGAAAGAAGCCGATTATGAGGTAACAGACCGCATCGAAATTGGATTTAGCGGATCAGATGATCTTATAAAAGCGATCACTGCGAAGCTGGAAAGTATTAAATCAGAAACATTAGCAGAAAAAGTAGATATTAAACTTTTAAATTCACCTGACTTTGTGAAGTCTTGGGAAATAGAAGGTCAGTTTTGCGAAATTTCTATTCAACGAACCATTAACAGTTAAATAAAAGGATAAGGCTTATGGCATCTTCAAAAGATTCCAAAGAGAGTAAGCGTATTTCACCATATAATGATGAAGAACTCGAATATTTTCGGGAGATCATCTTATCAAAACGTGATGAAGCTGAAAACGAACTGAATATACTGCAGAATTCTTTAAAAGAGAGCATGGAAAATGCATCTGATGAATCTGCATACTCATTTCATATGGCGGATGCAGGTACCGACGCTCAGGAGCGAGAAAAAACATACATGCTTTTTAATCGAACCAAAAAATTCGTTCGCTATCTGGATGATGCGCTTACACGAATTGATAACAAAACATACGGTGTGTGTAAAGTAACCGGCAAAAAGATTGCTAAAGGGCGTCTTGAGGCGGTTCCTCACACTCAGTTGAGTATTGATGCAAAATTAAAACGTAGATAATCCGGATTTTTGTCACTTCGTAATAAAAAACTCGCTGTACTTTTTACACCCGCAATAATTGTTTTGATAATCGATCAAATTACAAAACAGTGGGTAAGAACAACTCCCGAACTTCAACGACTCGATATCATTGACGGGTGGCTTGCGTTTAATTTTACGAAAAACCCTGGCATGGCTTTGGGAATGGATTGGCTTTCTACACCTGCTATCAGCGTAGTGGCTATACTTGCCACTATAGGGATTTTAGTCTACATCCTAAAAACACTGCATCACGCTAACTTCTACTATCTGCTATGTATGGGTTTGATTGTGGGCGGAGCCCTTGGAAACATAACCGACCGAATATTTATGGGAATTGTGGGAGGCTACGGTGGTGTGCTTGATGGTCATGTTGTTGATTTTATACACTTTAATCTCGTCCTATGGGACACCCCTGTATTTCCCTACATTTTTAATGTTGCAGACGTGGCTATAAGTACATCAATTATAGCTATGCTTCTTTTTCATAAACGAATACTGCCGGTAGAAGAGGAAGATGTACAGAAGGGTGATGATCAACAAATTAGCAATGGTCAACAGGTTGAAGATCAGGTGCCGAAGGATCAGAGTAGTATAGAAAAGTAGCCGGTTTTAAAGGATGACTGATTATTCGAGCATCAGGTTTTTTAGAAACCCTTCTTTAGTTTCAACTTTGTCAAGCTTCTCTTCATGGTGGGTTAAATCCAGATGATCGGTTTGTATTGAAACTTCTTCAACCATTTCAAGTCCGAAGCTTTTCAGTCCTACTCTTTTTACCGGATTATTAGTCAGTAAACGCAGTTTTCGAACACCTAAAGAGTGTAATATTTGAGCCCCAACTCCATAATCACGGGAATCCATTTTCACTCCCAGTTTCTTTTTGATCTCTTCCTTGCTTAAACCATCATCCTGAAGTTTAATGGCCAATAGTTGGTCCACCATTCCCTGTTCGCGACTCATCTGATTCATGTACAGAACAACTCCACTTTCAGATTCATCTACCATTTTCATGGCCTGTTGAAGAAGAGCTGTTTTATCACTTCGTTTACTCCCAAAAATATCTCCCAGCGCATTTGCCGAATGTACACGAACCAGTACGGTGTCATCCTCAGACCACGATCCTTTTACAAATGCCAAATGATGATCTCCGGTTAGTGATTCTTCAAAAACATGGAGATTGAAATCCCCATAAATGGTGGGCATATCAACGGTGAAAATTTCTTTAATGAGCGATTCGTGCTCCATTCGGTACTCAATCAAATCCTTGATTGTTACCAGCTTCATATCAAATTTTTTGGAAAGCTCAATTAGTTCGGGAAGACGAGCCATCTCACCGTCATCATGCATAATTTCGCAGATAATTCCGGCGGGGGCACAGTCAGCAAGTCGGGCAAAATCTATGGCAGCTTCGGTATGTCCGGCTCTACGTAACACCCCTCCATCCACGCCTATCAATGGAAATATGTGTCCGGGTCGTCTAAAATCACTTGGTTTAGCTTCCGGGTTGATGATCTCCTTGATGGTATTGGATCTGTCGGGAGCAGAGATGCCGGTTGTGGTAAGCTTTTTGTGATCAATGGAGATTGTAAATGCGGCTTCGTCGGGATCGGCACCTTCAGTAACCATATAATCAAGTTCCAGATCGTGCGCTCTGCTATGAGTAATAGGTACACAAACCAACCCTCTGCCATGTTTCACCATAATATTGATGGCTTCGGGTGTGGCTTTTTCAGCAGCCATCAGAAAATCTCCTTCATTTTCTCGATCTTCGTCATCAACTACGATGATCATTTTTCCGTTACGAATATCTTCAATCGCTTCCGATATACTATGAAATGGACTTTCTGACATAATTACTCCTATTAACGGCATTAACTAATCAGATGGGATTTAACCATCAGTTATGCCATCGGTTAATTTATTTCTTATTGGGATTTACATCTGTTATTGAAGATTTTTGGAATCGTGCCTTAACCCCACTATCGATTTCCAATAGAACAGTGTCATCATCAATAGAATTCACAACTCCTAACATTCCGCCACCGGTAACAACTTTGTCACCTTTTTTCATTTCTGATACTTTCGTCTGTATCTCTTTTTGGCGTTTACTTTGAGGCCGAATAATGAAGAAATAAAACACAAAAAAGAGGGCACCTAAGAAAAGAAGGTTAATTAAAGCACCATCGCCACCGCCTTCTGGTGATCCCATTAAAAAATACAGGTTTAGAAAAGTCATAAAAGAAGATTTAAGTTGATTTTTTTCAGCAGGGAAAAGATACCATTTTTAAACCCTGAGAACAACGTGTTTACTTTTTAGAATACTTCAGTTGAATACTTAATTATTATAAAAATTTTCTCCATTTTCAGCTTTTTTCACCAAAAGATTGGCCGGATTGAAACGGTTGCCGTGGTCGTTCTTTAATTTTTCCATTCGTCCTCTAATAGAATTTGCACCCTCTCGATCAACATATCGAAAAGGTCCGCCCAAAAAGGGAGGGAATCCAAGTCCAAGAATTGCGCCCAGATCACCATCTACCGGCTTTGTAAGAATTCCCTCTTCTAAACAAAGAATGGCTTCATTTACCATCACCAGGAATAGTCGTTCCTGTATTTCCGAATTGCTGAATTTCTTTCGCTCCGTTCCTCCGAAATGTTCATAGATATCTGTATTAACCTCTTTCTTTTTAGAGTCAGATTCATAACTGTAAAAACCTTTCTTGTTCTTCCTTCCCTTGTAGCCGGCATCAAAGAGTTCTTTCGCTTTTGTGCTGGTCTTGGCTCCTCGTGATTTAAATTCATCGCTGAGCGTATCAGCGACATGAGCACCCACATCAATTCCAACTTCATCAAACAAGGCAACGGGGCCGACCGGAAAGCCATAATTTTTCATGGCTCTGTCCAAATGTTCTATAGATGCTCCTTCCTCTAAAAGCAGTAGAGCTTCATTCATAAATGGGGCAAGAATGCGGGTGGTATAAAAACCGGGTCCATCGTTAACCACAATGACTGTTTTACCTTGGCGGACTCCAATATCATACGCCGTAGCAGTAACCCAATCAGCGGTTTTTTCTGTTTTGATAATTTCTAAAAGCGGCATTTTTTGAACAGGAGAGAAGTAATGCATTCCAATGATATTCTCCGGACGCTTTGCTTTGGCCGCAATCTCACTGATTGGCAAAGAGGAAGTATTCGAAGCAAATATGCAATCTTCATCAGAATTTTGCTCCACTTCCTCCACGATGTTTTGTTTTAGTGTTAAATCCTCAAATACGGCTTCAATAACAACATCAATTTTATTGAATCCATTATAAGATGCAGTAGGATGAACTTTGCTGATCAGTTCATCTTTTTCAAAATTTGACTTAATTCGTTTATCTACTTGTTTTTGAAGGTCTTTTTCAATGGAAGATTTCCCATGAACTGCCTGCTCAATTTCCTGATCTTTAAGCCAAACATGATATCCATTCTCGATACTTACCTGTGAAATTCCTGCCCCCATTAATCCCGCGCCAAGTACACCAATATTTTTTACTTCACGTTTTTTCTTTTCCAATGGATTCTTTTTGGCATTGGTCATCCCGAAAAAGAGGTTGACCAATGCCCGAGACTCAGGAGTTACGGCAAGCTCTCCAAAGAGTTTCGATTCATTCTTTAGGCCTTTTTCAAAACCATTTGTTAACCCATATGCTACGGAATCAATAATCTTAAAAGGGGCCGGGTAATTTCCTTTGGTTTGTCTCATGGTCATCTTCCGGGCCTGTTTAAAGATTATGCTTCTGCCCAGGGGAATGCCCTCTATAACCTTTTCGGGAAAAGATCTTTTATCGGGAGATTTCACTTTTTTAACCGAAAGTTTCTTCACCGCACTTATTCCCGCATCTTTTAAGCCATGCTGATGTATAGTTTCGTTGGCAAAGCCTGTTTTCTTCGCCTGATAAGAATACATATTCTTCCCTGTCAACAGGTAAGGAAGTGCTTTTTGAAGACCGATTAATCGCGGTAAACGTTGAGTTCCACCCATCCCGGGAAGTAGTCCAAGTTTTACTTCC
>JBGTFX010000478.1:0-5246 GCA_041747055.1 Balneolaceae bacterium | reverse complement strand
ATATTAAGTTCACAAAATATTTAGATCTTACTACGGTTGACCAAATGATGTACAATGTAGGAGTAGATGCCACAAAACGATTGGCAGAAATCATCCGCCATAATGATGGCAAAAAAGTGCAAAAAACAATCGATCCTATATTGGTTCCCAGAAAATCTACACAAAAAAAATAAGCAGTCCTTTGGATTCTACCTCACTCAACAATTGCATCACCCTTACATCAGTAAAAAATATCCCTGAACCCTATAGAGGTAAAGTACGTGATGTATACACTTTAAATGAAAATACCCTCGGCATTGTAGTTACAGATCGAATCAGTGCATTCGATCATATCATGAAACAGGCAATTCCTTATAAAGGGCAAATTTTAAATAAACTTTCAGAGTTTTCATTTAATAAAATATCGCATATAGTTAATACCCATATTATTGATGTACCTCACCCAAATGTAACCATCGCTAAGCGATGTGATACAATCCCAATTGAAGTAGTTGTTCGGGGATATTTAACCGGGCACGCCTGGAGGGTTTATAAATCAGGTAAACGGGAACTCTGTGGCGTAACTATGTCGGATGGTATGGTAGAACACCAAAAATTTCCCGAACCGATTCTTACACCGGCAACTAAAGCGGAACAAGGTCATGATGAGGATATTTCAGAAGCAGAGATCCTTCAAAACCAGATCGTAGATCCTCAATTATGGAAAAAAATTCGGGACATCGCCTTTAGATTATTTGAAAGGGGTACAGATATTGCCGCAAAACAGGGCTTAATTTTAGTGGATACGAAATATGAATTCGGTCTTTACGAAGGCGAACTAACCCTGATTGACGAAGTTCATACCTCAGATTCTTCCCGATATTTTTATGCTGAGGGATATGAAGAGCGTTTAAAAAATGGTGAAGCTCAAAGACAGCTATCCAAAGAATTTCTTCGCGAATGGCTAATGGATAAAGGTTTTCAGGGACTCGAAGGACAGTTACTTCCTGATCTGCCCGACACTTTCCGTTGGAGTATTTACGAACGATATAAAGAGCTCAACGAAGTATTAACGGGAAAAACCTTCACTCCTACTGAAACGACATCATTCGATAAAACTCTCGAAAGTATTTTTGAAAAATACAAGTAGCTTACGTTCGATATAAGTCTTAAAAAGCGTCAATATGGGCGCAATCCCGATGTTTTTCATCGGGATGAAATCGAAGGGTTACGAAATAGAAAGCTTATCTATCAATAACTTTTCAAGTTGAGAATAGACCTTTTCCAACTCATCGTCAGTTACACAGTAAGGAAGCATTAAGTAGATGGTATTTCCGAGCGGACGAATTAAGATTCCGTACTCCACACAATGTTTTTTGATTGTGTTGGAAACGGGGTTCAAATAACCGTCGGCTTGATCGGTTTCCAAATCAAATGCTACAATGGTTCCTTTATAGCGAATATTTTTTACATCACTATATTTTTCAAAACGCTTCATCTTGTTTCGGTGTACCGCTTCTAATGATTGAATTCGTTCTTCTGACTCTCTTAAAATTTTTAGTGAAGCTACAGCTGCCGCACAACCAAGTGGATTAGCCGTGTAACTGTGGCCGTGCCAAAACGTTTTTAGCGGGTCATCAGAGTTGAAGGATTCATAGATTTCATCTGTGCAAACAGTCACAGAAAGTGGCAAAAATCCTCCGGTTAATCCTTTTGCAAGACAAATAATATCAGGCTGAACCTGGGCTTTTTTAGAAGCAAAGAACTCACCGGTTCGGCCAAAACCGGTCATAACTTCATCAAAAATCAAGAGTGTATCGTACTGACGATTAACCCAGTGCAGTTTTTGCAGGAATTCTTCGCGGCACATATTCATCCCGCCCGCACCCTGTACCAGCGGTTCAATAATAATCCCGGCGTACTGATCTGGTGATTCAGACAGCAACTGCTCAATTTTTTCAATGACAGCATCTTCCCTTTCGCCAACTGATTTATCCCCCTCCCAAGTGGATGGATAATCAACAAAGTCTACATCAAATAAATGACTGCTGAAAACATCTGAAAATATCGTTCGTGATCCGGCTGACATCGCGCCGAATGTATCTCCATGATAAGCTCCTTCGAATGCGATAAACTTCTGTCGCTTTTCCCCTTTGTTTTGCCAGTGCTGAATAGCCACTTTTAGAGCCACTTCAACAGCGGTTGATCCGTTATCGGAGAAAAATACACGATTCAAATCTCCGGGGAGTAAATTTGCCAATGCTTCAGCTACATCTTCTGCCGGTTGATGCGTAAAGTTCGAAAAAATTACATGCTCCAGTTTTTCAGCCTGCTCGGCAATGGCTTTTGAAATTTTTGGATGTGCATGCCCGTGAATATTTACCCACCAGCTGGAAATACAATCTATTACTTCCTTTCCATCTTCCAATGTGAGATTAATTCCTTTCCCGGAAATTACTTTTATGGGATCCGGACTATTTTTTATGATGGTAAAAGGATGCCAAACGTTAGGATGCATTATTCAGTAAAAGATTTATTGAACTGGTTAATCAGGCTATTTTTGTTGATGTCTTTCAACAATGGGATGTGTATGAGCTGCGATATTTCACCAAAATGCTGAATAGCTCCAAAATTGGATGGGTAGGATTCGCCAACCATTACTACTCCTAAAATATCGATATCTCGTTTTCGAAGTGCTTCGAGGCTAAGAAGCGTGTGATTGAGCGTACCAAGTCCGGATTTGGCTACTAACAGCGTTGGAAGATTTAAATGACTCATTAGGTCAATAACATATTCGCGATCGTTTAAGGGGACAATCAACCCGCCGCCTCCTTCTACAATTAAATGATTTTGAGTGTATTTTGGGAGAGTAAAATCTTTCAATTTAATATCCACACCATCAATCTTTGCAGCAGCATGCGGACTCATTGGCTGAGTTAAATTATAGGTTTCTTTGTAAAAGTGATTATCGGGCAGTTCCGTAGCACGTTGTACAAATTCGCGATCTGTAACAGGATCTCTTCCCGCCTGAACAGGTTTCCAGTAACCGGCGTTGAGTCCGGCAACCAGCATGGATGAAATTACAGTTTTACCAATATCCGTATCGGTACCTGAGATAAATAATTCGTTGGGAAATTTCATGAATCAGGATACTCGTTTAATAGCTAAGAATACGTTGTGATAAGACACTTCAATAGATCCGCCCTGCCGCTCAACCCAGTGATCATTTAACAGTTTTAGCTGTTTGTACGAAAGTGATTTTCCTTCTAGATTGGCGGATGTACCACTGTTTTTAAGGTGACGGAAAAATGAATAGACATCATCATATGATTCCCTGGTTTGATCTTCATAGAAATCGACCTGAACGGGACCCATAGAAAGATGGATCACCAGCTGCTCGATGTCCGGAAATTTGTTTGCCGTAAATGGAATTCCTAAATCCAGGCAATATTTTTTCCATTCGGGATACGAGTCGTCACCGGGAAAGGCCAATAGCATCAATCCGCCCAATTTTAATGATTTTGAAAGCTTTTCCAGAGTCATTGCAGGTTGACGAAACCATTGAGTCACATAATTGCCCACAATCAAACCGTATCTGTCCTCTTCTAAATCTGTCTCTTCGGCATTGAGTATATCAAATGTGAGTCGATCTTGTTCAACAAACCGTTTCCTGCAAAATTCTACCATTTCACCGGAGAAATCTGTGATTGTTATATCACGCTTGGGAAACATTTTAACTAAGTGATCCGTGAAAAATCCTGTGCCGCAACCAATTTCAAGTAGTTCTCCATCAGGAACAGAATAGAGCCATGGATCAAGAGCATTTGAGAGTCTTTCTGCAGCTTCTTTTTGAATTTTGGAATGTTCGTGGTAATAATCTACTGCTTTAGAAAAAGAGCGATTTATAACGGTTGAAGACTCAGTTTTGGACATCATATAGCTTTATTAACTTCACTGCTTAATACAGATTTGATAAATTCGTGGCAGGTTTCCTTAGAATAAATTGGAAAAAGATGACCTGCATTCTTGAGCTCAAAATACTGACTGCTGTAACGAAGTGCATGATACATTTCTCTTGCCTGATGATGGGAGACAATCCTGTCTTGTGAACCGTGAATGATGGTAATTTCCGGAAGTTCAAAAAGTCGTTGCTGTCGAAAATGATCTTCCATGAACAGTGTTAAATCCCCGAGTAACATATCGTGATTGAGATTCTCAGGTATAGATAAACTGTTTTTTGATGGGGATGATGCATTCTCGTAAAACTGTTGAAGCACTTTTTCAGGTGATTCCACAAACTGTGAGAGCATTTCCCGGAGAATCAACTTCGATTTTCTGTTCTCTTTTTTATCAGCCGGATGAAAATTCAGAAATCCTCCTAAAACAATCAGGTGATCTGCCTTATTGAGAACATCATCATCACACCAGTGAAGTCCCAGTGAATGTGTAAGTACTACTTTTTTTCCTGATGTTTTCTTATCAAACGTTTCGTTTTTTGCATCAGAAAAATAGCCTCTGTCTGATGCCGTCGCAGAAATGTTGGCATCAAATAGTTCAAAAAGAGGTTTCCAAAATGTTGCATCCATTCCCCATCCGTGATAGGCGATGAGTTGTATTTGTTTATCAGACATGCTTAAACTGCGATAATAATTTTAAAATTTGTTCTTCAGAGTGATCGGCAGTGAGTGAAATTCGAATTCGGGACTGATTTTCCGGCACCGTGGGCGGACGAATGGCTGTAGCAATCATTCCCTTGCCTTCCAGTTTTCGAGACATTTCCAATGCATCACTATCACTCCCAAATATAATAGGGATGATGTGTGAATCGCCCTTCCCTATCTCTATGCTTGCATTTGCCAGCTCTTTTCGTAGATGACTACTTAATGAATGAAGATGCATTCTTTCACTATTCATGGTTGGAATGAGATCAAAAGCTGCATCAATCGAACCAACAACAGATGGCGGAAGTGCCGTTGTGTAAATAAAGCCTGTGCTGAAATTTATCAGCGAATCAGCGATGATATTATTACAAAGAACGTAAGCCCCAAATGAACCTGCCGCTTTCCCAAAGGTTCCGATTACAATATCAATATCAAATAAATCTGTTGTTAAACCCAGTCCGGATCGACCGTAAACACCAAAAGCATGAGCATCATCCACGTATAATTTCGCTCCATACTTTTGAGACAATCCAATGATTTCATCAAGGGGTGCCAAATCTCCATCCATGCTGAACAGTGATTCTGTGACAATCCAACATTGTCCGG
>JBGTFX010000477.1:0-1537 GCA_041747055.1 Balneolaceae bacterium | reverse complement strand
AGGTGAAAGTGAGCCGCGGTAACATTGTTGATGTTATTGACGAGGATCTTGTAATAGATGGAGGATTCATCCTCACTGATGATTACGCTGACTGCCCCAGTGGCGGCGGTTGGTACAGGAGGGACCTCATTGGCGCCTCTTAAAGAAGCCTTAAAGGCGTACTGCGTGCTCCGCAGGTCGATCATTTCTGTTTTAGAAGCCTGGTCCTTTACTGACAGGGTTTCGTCCTTGGTACATCCCAGCATGGTGGCAAGTGCTAAAAAGAGTAATAAACCATTTTTGTTGATCATAATAGTGCAGTTTTGAAGTGAAAAAATAAAGTAGTTGTTTAAAGATTGGACTTTAGAAATACTAGAGCGAGGGGGAGGAGGGTTGTTTTTCAAAAATACTGGTTTTTTTATTAATATGTTGGATTTTTCTACCCCGTATGCCAGGCTACGCCTGATTTTTGTGCAAATGGAAATTATTAGACATTTTCACTCATTCTCAATTGTCATGTTCCTGGTCATTCGCCCTATTTCGCCGCATCGGCAGTTTACGGTTCCAGGCAGATGACTTCCTGCATTCATGATTTTTTGTGCAGCGGTAGGTCGACATAAGGTTTTTTTATTGTAGATTTAAAGACGCAACTGGTTCTGAATGACCGGTTTGGCCGTCATTCACCAGTTGAAAACTGTTTGTAGTACCCTAAAAAATAAACATGAGACTGCTCGTTCTCCTATTGGTGCTGAGCGTGCTTATTTTTGCATGTGACCGGGAAACGGTAGCCGGACCGGTAGCGGAGCCCCTCTCGGCGGCCGACGTGGAGAAAGACGCCTCCTCCCAATACCTTTCTTTTTTCGGACCCGAAGATTCTCCGTGGTACAATAGTGAATGGACGGAAAGGACCAATGACGTGGGGAAAATCTCCTTCTTCCTGCAGGACCGGCAGGGATATTTTTGGGGATTTAATGAAAAGAATCATCTCATCCGCTACAACGGGTATGATATCAAGGATTTCCACAATGGAAAGCTCATCGAAGATGAAAATAGTTTTAATTGTACGCTCCTTAGTACCGTTTTAGAAGACAGCAAGGGGAATATTTGGCTGGGAGGTGAATGCGGGCTTTACCGCTATAATGCTCAATTAGAGCATTTTACTAATTTTTCGGATTCAATATTTAGTGGTCTTGTTTATCACACCAGCTATTTTAACGCTATTTATGAAGATCGGGAGGGATTCATATGGATAGGTACTCAGCTTGGGGTTTTCCAGTATCAGTACGACCTCAATCGTTTTTTTTCCATCAAGGCTGGTCGAAACTCTTCTCATACCTTTGTACTGTTTGAAGATGAGCAACACAATATATGGAAAGGAGGTAATGCTTTTGAAATAAATTTTTCAAGAATTTCAAAGGATTCGTTAATAGTAAATCAAAGTGTATCCATTCCTAATAAAATGGATAAATATTTCCGCAATGGATATGGAAAAGATTATGTAAAAAAAATTTCCGGCGAGACGGGAATATTTTTCGCCGTTTTAACTAGCCATCCGGTT
>JBGTFX010000476.1:0-2610 GCA_041747055.1 Balneolaceae bacterium | reverse complement strand
CAGTCGTTGCCCATTATATACTCCTGTACTACGACAGATGAATTAATTTTGAAAATTTTTAAATACAACGATTCAAGTTCATTATAATCCTGACATATATATGCCTTTTGATAATTACCTACTGTAGCCTGAAAATTTTTATCATACCAGTAATGATTAAAAGTCGGCTTGATTATATATGGAGCTTTTAAATCATTTTTAACTTCAGACAACTGTCCAAATTCAGATATTTCTTTAGATTCAGGAGCAGGTAACTCGTACTCTTTACATAATCGGCAGAACATAAGTTTATTTAATATCCGATTTACCATGGAAGCTTCTGGTAAGCTAAAAAGAAAATATTTTTTTAACAGATCTCTATTTTCTGAAATATTTAGTAGTGCCCGGTCATCATGACTCATTAAAACAGGTTTGCTATCCCTCGACTTTCCAAATTCAATCAATTCTTTAATGAATTCAGGCGATTCAAAAGAAGAAAACGCAATGTGCTTATTGGAATAGCGGGAATATGAAGCTAAGCTTTTCTTGCTTTCCTTTCCTTCTGATGTCGTTATTACCGGAATACCCTCACTACCGAGGCAATGAATTAAACACAACTCCCCAAAGGTGATCACTTCGTTATTTTTTTTTGGGACACCATTAATATGGGATTCTTTTTCCGGTAGTTTTCTCTTGAACATGCTAATATCAACCCTTGAGTAGTTACTTATTTATCCAAAGTTATAAAACATCTTCTAATCAATTTGTAACAATATTTATACAAAAATTGTAAAGAAACTTATTACAATTATAATAGATGACAATGGATAGAACTTGTTTTTCCCTCCCTCTATTTTTGGTAAGCAATTTTGCCGTCAACAATTGTAAACAATACTTCCACTTCAGGCAGTTGCATAGGATCTACATCAAATAGATTTCGGTCGAGTACGGTAATATCAGCAAGCTTTCCGGGCGTGATGCTTCCTTTGATGTCATCCTCAAAATTAGCATACGCCGTATTAAGTGTATAGGCTTTAATTGCCTCTTCCATAGACACACGCTCTTCGGGAAACCATCCCCCCTTTGGTTCTCCCGTCATGGTTTTCCGGGTAATGGCAGCATATAAACCGTACATTGGACTGATATGGTATTCAGCCGCTCCTGTTCCCGGCCAATCCGTTCCGAAACTTAACAAAGCTCCACTATCTGCAATACTCCTAAAAGCGTAGGCTCCACGAGAGCGTTCGGTACCGATTCGCTCTTCCATCCAGCGCATATCATCACTTGCATGGATAGGCTGCACCTCCGCAATTACGCCAAGTTCTCCCATTCTTCGGATATCTTCATCCGTCATCACCTGGGCATGAACCAATCGAAAACGTCGATCTTTTTCACCATTTTCTTCAATCAATCGCTCCAGCATATTCATGAGCAAATGATTGGCCTCATCCCCTATCGCGTGGATGGTGAGCTGCAGGCCGGCAGCGTCAGCACGTTGCATATAGCTGTAAAAACGTTCAGGATCATAGTCTCCGTTTTCGTCCACCATTAACCTGCGCCAGCTTCCATGTTCATGCGGCATATGATCGTAAGGCTCAAAAAAACGTGCGGAGCTGTTTCCCATAATTCCATCAATATGTCCCTTTAAAGAACCGAAACGAATCCATGCGTCTCCTGAGCCAATTTCCATTCCTTTATCTGTTAGTTCTTCCCACCGCTCCAGATGATATCTATAGTGAATACGACTGGTTAACTCTCCCTGTTCGTACAGATCTTTATAAATTTGAACCTGGGTGTCATCAGACATATCGCTTACGTTGGTTACACCAAACTTTCTAATTTCTGCGAGTGCATTTTTAGTCTGCTGAACTCTTCTCTCATAGGAAAAATCATCCGGAATAAATTCACTAAAAAAAGCATGGACACGATCACCACGTACAATTCCTGTCGGTGATCCATCAGCATTGCGATCGAACTCCAGCCCCTCAGCCTGTGGATTTTCCGGATCGAGTCCCGCTGCTTTTAAGGCTGCACTGTTTACAGCATATTCTGATCGATCAAATCTGTTTATAAAAAGGGGGTGTGATTTCGTGATCTCATCAACCAGAGAGATATCCGGTGTAAAACGTTCTCCACTTCCCGTACCCGGGCTCCCAAACTGCCAGTCATCATATGCTCCCCATAATCCGCCTAAAATCCATTCGTTTTCATCCAGCCGCGACACCACATCTTCAATGCGATGAACAAATTCATCCTGCGTGGATGAGCGCATAATATTGAACTCTAAAAATCGGGCAGCATTTGCAAAGTGAACATGATTGTCATTAAACCCCGGCACGACAAAAGCCCCTTCCAAATCTATAATTTCAGTTCGATTGCCAGCCAATTCCAACATTTCAGTGGAGCCTCCCAGTGCAATAATTCTGTTCCCATTTATAGCCACAGCTTCGGCTTCAGGATGTTCATCATCCACGGTCCAGACGGTAGCATTCGTTAGGATAAGAGTGGGGCTATTGTCGGTCTGACAAGCCGTTAAAAAGAAGAGTTTCAGTAGTAAAATTAGAGATAATTTTATGGAGTACATAAACTTGTGGTTTTTTGGATGATTAGCTTAGGATAGCATATTCGTTC
>JBGTFX010000475.1:0-2438 GCA_041747055.1 Balneolaceae bacterium | reverse complement strand
CCCTCGTATACATCAAACACATCCACGGAGACCAGAGCTTCATCTGCTGAATGTCGAATTTCTTTACGTAAATCTCCGGCACGAACCTCTGAGTCAACAATAAACGCTGCGTCAAATTCAAATGATGGATATTTAGATACTTTTTGATATTCCGTTTCGCTGCCGGAAAGTCCGCCATTGTATAATGCAGTGATGTCTATTTCTGCAGTGAAAGCTTCTTCTTCGAGATCGAATCCTTTCAACGTAGCATCATCAATCATTTTAATAATTGCAACGGATTTTCCATCCAGCTTATATTCCAGTTCGTAATTACTTTGAACGACTTCTTCAACTTTATCATGAATATCCAACTCCCGGAAAAAAGCTTCAAGGTCTGCCTTAAGATCAAAAATAGTGAAGGATTCCGACTTGCTGTCCCAGTTTTCAAATTTTTTGTAGCCGCTCAGCCCTAATAGAAGATGGCTGTGTTCTTTTACTCCATCAATCCACGTGCCTTTTTCATCCTGCTGAAAAACGTGACCCAGTTCAAAAAACCGAAGCTGTTTAACATTGCGGTTGAAGTTATATCTCGCAGCTTTTAAAAATCCGGCTAAAAGATGAGTGCGCAATGTGGTGTTTTCTTGAGAAACCGGATTCAATGTATCAATTTGGAGTTCTTCATCCGCTAGGAGGGAGGCCTCTTTTTTTGATAACAGCGAATTTGTGGTAATCTCTTTATAGGAGAGGGATTTAGCTAACACTCTCACACGTTCATTGAATACTTCCCAATCTGATAGAGTTTCCGGCGTAAAGAATGGAGACGTTTTGGGTGTTGGAATGTTATTGTAATCGAATACTCGGCCAACTTCCTCAATCAAATCGACTTCTCTGCTCACATCAGGCCGAAAAAATGGCACCTTACAAGTCAGTTCATCTTCACTTTTTGATGTAACTCCAAACTCGAGCCGTGTTAAAATTCCTTCAATCTCTTTTTTATCTAAATCTGTACCCAATAGATGATTTACGCGTGAGGGGCGAAGTGAAACTACTTTCTGATCGGGTTTGACCGGATGTACATCCGTTTGTTGATCCAACACGTTTCCACCGGATAGTTCAGCTATCAGATCAGCTGCACGCTTAGCTGCTCGCAACTGCAGTGTAGGGTCGATGCCTCTCTCAAATCGATAGGAGCTGTCAGTTTGCAACGTCAGCGCTTTGGACGCTTTTCGTACCGAAGTTGGATCGAAGTATGCACTTTCTATAAAGACGGTTTGGGTTTGATCCCTTACTTCTGAACTTTCGCCTCCCATTACGCCTGCAACGGCAACGGGTCCATCACCATCACAAATGAACAGCGTGTTTGCCGGTACTTTTCGTTCTGCATCATCCAGCGTTTTAAAGGTTACCCCTTTATCAAAACTCTTTACGTTGATTTTCTTGCCGAAAATTTTGTCGTAATCGAAAGCGTGCAGCGGTTGACCAATTTCGTGCAGCACAAAGTTCGTTATATCCACCACATTATTTACCGGACGTAGTCCAATAGATTTTAACCTGGTTTTCAGCCATTCCGGAGATTCGGAAACGGTCACATTTTCAACCATCATTCCAACATAGCGATGACACTTTTCTGTGTCTTCAATGTTCACTTCGATATGATCAGAAAGATCTTCTGAAGATTTCTCTACTTCCTGGTATGGATTCTTTAACTCACCCTCAATCACAGCTGCAAGATCCCGGGCAACACCAATGTGGCACGCTGCATCAGGACGGTTGGGCGTTAAACCAATTTCTAAAATGTAGTCCGGTTTTGTGTTGATGCTTTCATTAAATGGAGACCCTGTTTTTAAGGATTCATCAAGCACCATAATTCCGGAGTGATCGTCTCCAATACCGAGCTCAACTTCCGAGCAGATCATTCCTTCGGATTTCTCGCCACGTAATTTTGCTTTGCGGATGGTGAGATCCGTTCCATCAGGCAGTGGAAGAGTTGCACCAACAACGGCAACCGGTACTTTTTGACCTTTCGCTACATTTTTGGCACCACAAACAATCTGTACCTGATCATTGCCTAAATTTACCTCACAAAGTTGAAGGCGATCGGCATTTGGGTGAGGCTTCACTGTTAAAATTTCACCAACGACTATCCCTTCAAAATCTGAGCCGATTTTTTCGATGCCTTCCACTTCAAGTCCGAGCAGGGTGAGTTTATCAGCAATTTCATCTGCATCGAGAGGAGTTTCTATATATTCACGCAACCAATTTGTAGAGATTTTCATATCAGATAAAGCGTTTGGAAATAATTTCTCTTAAGATTTGAACTGACTAAGGAACCGGATATCATTTTCGTAGAGCGTACGAATATCATCAATTCCATAGCGCAGGAGAGCTATTCGATCTACACCCATGCCGAAAGCAAAACCGGTGTATTTTTCGCTGTCAACATTTACAGCATCGAGCAC
>JBGTFX010000474.1:0-5139 GCA_041747055.1 Balneolaceae bacterium | reverse complement strand
GTTTCAAATCCGGCAGCTTCGCAAAGCAGCATGGTTTCGCGGGATTTGCGTGCTACGCCGCCTAAATTCCCCGATGTGGGTGAAGGCCGGATAAAAGCTCTATCGTGAGTGGATAGTGTTTCCATGCGTGTTTTGTCACCTAAAATACTCCCTTTGCTTCGGCTGCTTGTAGGATCCACAGCGAGCACAGCCAACGATCCGCCATCTTTTAAAATTTGTCTACCCAAAGCTTCAATAAACGTACTTTTTCCAACCCCCGGAACCCCGGTAATCCCAATACGAACGGAGTTTCCGGTGAGATGAATCACCTTTTCCAAAATATGCTGCCCCAGCTCACGATATTCTGTTTTAGAACTTTCAATCAATGTTATAGCCTGCGATAACAGCGCCCTGTTTCCGGATTTTATCCCCTCCACATACTCATCAACGCTCTTCAGTTTTACCTTTTTAGAGGTATAGTTCGGATTCACCGATTCATGAACATCGGTTCCTTTGTTGATCGAAAGTGACTTGTTATTTGGTTTGGTCATAGGACTTTATTTTAACCGCGGAGGGTTGCGCAAAGGTTCAATATCTCCCCTTGAGGGGAGATCACAATCATCGTTTAGATGATTTTGCGAGGGGTGTAGTTAAGGGTAATAAATAAATTTATGGAAACTTAGTGGTTTGTGGGAACACCCCTCAAACATTTCGCTGAACGCTCAATGTTAACTCCCCTCAAGGGAAGATCTACATCGCGTCCATAGCGCATACCTTCGTGTACATTGCGGTTATTCCCCTTTCATCAATATTCCCAAAATATTCTGTGCTGCCTCCGAAATCACCGTTCCGGGACCGAAAACAGCAGCAACTCCTTTATCATACAGAAACTTGTAATCCTGATTGGGGATCACACCGCCCACGATGACCATTATATCATCTCGTCCGAGCTTTTTCAGTTCATCCAAAACCTGCGGCACAAGAGTTTTGTGTCCGGCGGCGAGGCTCGAGACGCCCAAAATATGCACGTCATTCTCCACGGCTTGTTTGGCGGCCTCTTCAGGAGTTTGAAACAGGGGACCGACATCCACATCAAATCCAAGATCCGCGAAGCTTGTAGAAATTACTTTAGCACCTCGATCGTGGCCATCCTGACCCATTTTTGCCACCATAATTCGGGGACGCCTGCCTTCAAGCTCCTCAAATTGATCGGCCATTTGTTGTGCTTTTTTAAAGGAATTATCGTCATCTATTTCTGAAGAGTACACGCCTGATATGGATTTTATGGTTGCCTGATATCGTCCGAATGCAGTTTCCATTGCATCGGATATTTCACCGAGCGTGGCTCGGTTTCGTGCTGCGTTAATTGCCAATTCAAGCAAATTGCCTGTTCCGGCCGAAGCTGCTTCCGTAATTACATCAATTGATTTTTTTACGGCTTCATCATCCCGTTCTTTTTTTAGTTTTTTTAGCCGCTTGATCTGGGACTGACGAACTTTTTCATTGTCCACTTCCAAGGTATCAATTGGATCTTCTTTTTCAAGGCGATATTTATTCACCCCAACAATTACCTCTTTTTTATTGTCGATACGGGCCTGCTTACGAGCGGCTGCTTCTTCGATCCGCATTTTTGGAACGCCGGTTTCAATCGCTTTTGACATCCCGCCAAGTTCTTCCACTTCCTGCATCAATTCCCACGCTTTTTTGGCGATTTGATCAGTCAGATATTCCACATAATAAGATCCCGCCCATGGATCCACCGCCTTTGTAATTCCGGTCTCTTCCTGCAGATAAATTTGGGTATTCCGGGCAATTCTGGCAGAAAAATCTGTCGGTAGGGCAATCGCCTCATCCAGTGCATTTGTGTGGAGTGATTGGGTATGCCCCAGAGCTGCGGCCATCGCTTCAACTGTCGTTCGGGCAACATTATTGAATGGATCTTGTTCTGTTAAGCTATAGCCTGATGTCTGACTATGTGTTCGAAGTGACAGCGATTTTGGATTCTTCGGCTCAAACTGTTTCATGATTTTAGCCCAAAGCATTCTTCCTGCCCGCATTTTGGCAATTTCCATAAAATGATTCATTCCAATTCCCCAAAAGAATGAAATTCGAGGAGCAAACTGATCAACTTCCAGTCCGGTTCTTACGCCAGTTCTAACGTATTCAAGTGCATCAGATAAGGTATAGGCCAGCTCAATATCCGCAGTGGCTCCGGCTTCGTGCATGTGATACCCACTCACGCTGATGGAATTGAACTTCGGCATATTTTTGGACGTATAATCAAAAATATCACCAATAATTTTCATGGATGGTTCGGGCGGATAGATGTATGTATTGCGAACCATAAATTCTTTGAGGATGTCATTTTGGATAGTCCCCTGGAGTTTTTTGGGAGGAACACCCTGCTCTTCTGCTGCTACAATATAAAAGGCCATGATTGGAATTACGGCACCGTTCATCGTCATGGAAACGGACATCTCATCCAGCGGAATTTGATCAAACAGAACTTTCATATCCAAAATAGAATCGATTGCCACGCCGGCTTTTCCAACATCGCCCGAAACCCGTGGGTGATCAGAATCATACCCTCGGTGAGTGGCCAAATCAAAAGCGACGGATAAACCTTTTTGTCCGGCTGCCAAGTTTCGTCGATAAAAAGCATTTGATTCTTCAGCGGTGGAAAATCCGGCATACTGACGAATTGTCCAGGGACGAATGGCATACATCGAAGAATAGGGGCCGCGCAAATAGGGAGGGATTCCCGCAGCAAAATCAAGGTGGTGAAGGTCTTTAATGTCACTTTTTTCAAAAGCCGATTTTACGGGTATTTTCTCCGGGGTCAGCCAATCTTCAGTGCTGTTTTGTCCGGTACCGGAGAAGTTTTTCGAGAATTTGTTGTAATCTATGGTTGAAAAATCAGGTCGTTTCATTTCTGATTGTTTAAATCGGTTACTGTAAACAATTTCTGTTGAATTTCTTCAAGCGTATCAATCATGTTTGATCCGTTATAAATAAACAGATCAATCCCTGCCTGTTTGTATGCTTCAATCTTCTGTTTCGGATATCCCGCCAAAATTAAAAGTCTTCCGGAGTTTTTGAATTCTTTGCAAAACGGTTCAACAAATTCTTCGTAGTCGGAATCTGATCCGCACAACACCAGGATTTGTGACTCGGAATCAATTTCATTCGCCGCCTCTTGTAATGATGAAAATCCTGAATGGTTTTGAACCGAAATTCCGGCGCACTGAAGGTAATTTTGCGAAAACGATGCCCGCGCTTTTCGCATGCGCTTGTCCCCAATCGGAATCAGCGTTGCGGTGAGTACTTTGCCAATTCTCTTATTCCACCGCTGTGTTTTGATACGGATCTTCTCAAATGGTTCTGCCGCTCGATGTGGTTTTAAAATAAACTCATCAACAGCTTCTTCTTCCTCTTTAAAAAGGTGATCCGGAATTCTGTTTTCAGAATTGGGATAATTATTGGTTCCTGTCAACGTGATTTTTCGGGTTGCGACGGCTTCTCTTTTTGCATCCGCTGAGCGATTGATTTCATTCTGAATCATTTTTGATTCGATCGCTTTCAAAAAACCACCCTCTTTTTCGATTTGCTGTAAGAATTCCCAAGACTTTTCAGCAATTTGCTCCGTCATCATTTCGACATAATAGGAGCCTGATGCGGGATTTGACACTTTCGTAAACTGAGCCTCTTCTTTCAAAATGTGGTTTACATTTCGGGCAATTCGTTTTGAGAAAATATCCGGCTTTTCGTAGTGCCGATTGTATGGATGAACAATCAGCAGATCCGTCCCGCCAAGAACTGCGCTCATCGCTTCAGTGGTAACGCGAAGCATATTATTATGGGCATCGACAACGGATTTATTCCATGTAGATGTAGTTGAATGAATCGTGACAGGCTCCTCACTTTCAATCCCGTAGGCGCTCAATAGCGTTTTCCACAATAGTCGGACCGCCCTTAATTTGGCAATTTCAGGAAAGTATAAAGAACCAACAGAAAGGTTTAAAAAAATTCGGTTTGATGTCTGTTTGCGGTCTTTCTCCGGTGTTCGAGCTAAATATTCACTCGCAATAGCCAGGGAAATTCCAACCTCTTGAATGATGGTCGCCCCACAGTTATGATAGAAGGCTCCATCAACAAAAAATGATTTATAGTCAGTTTGTACTGCCATTTCATGAATCGAGGAGTCAATTTTCTCTTCCGTTAAAGAATGCTTTCCATTTGCAACATTATAAGTAAACGGGTCGAATTGAAACACCGCGTCAATTTTACTACCGTTTTTTTCGGCGTGATGTTTCACCATCGCCATCAATTCCGGAGAGCTCATTCCCGAATTGAATAGGAGTTCTGTTTTACTCAGATCAAGATTGCTGAAAAAGATCTCGATATCTTCCTGAGTTTGAATTCGGGTACCTGATTCATTGTTTGATGAATTAATTTTTATAGTGGTGGCGCCACCTTCAACTGCGCGAAGTGCTTCTTCATTTGCTTTTTTTGGATCAGACTCAAATATCTCCTCGCAAATTTTCCAGCTTCTATCAGGTAAGGGCAGCGAATTTTCCTTCACGTGCTGAACAGCTTCAAGATCTTCTTTTCGGTAAAATGGCAGAACATTGATTCCTTCAATGGATTCCCATTTTAATACAGACTGATAGTCTTTACCTTTTAAATCTTTCTCAAGAACAGCTTTCCACTGCTCAAGTGAAGTAGGTGAAAATTCAGAAAACAGGTTTTTATTTTTTTTCAAATTTTTCGGCACAATAGAAGTAAATTTGGTGTTGATCTGTTTGAAACAAACAATAAAAAGGAACCATCTACGAAACTAAACATAAAGCAAGGAAAAAGCGCTTCCTTATTTGTATCTTCGTTGCAAGAAACTAAAGTTAACAAATCATTAAAGTTATTGATATGCCAATTGAGACGAAAACTCATCCACTGACCCACCTCACCGAAGACGAGCAAATGTTAAAAGAGGCGGCAGGAGATTTTGCCGATAATATAATTCAGCCCAAAGTCCACGAAATGGATGAGGCTGCGAAATTGGATCCGGATTTAATTAAGCAGTTTTTTGAGATGGGTTTAATGGGGATCGAAATTCCCGAAAAATACAGCGGAGCCGGCGGTACATTCTTTATGAGCATTGTA
>JBGTFX010000473.1:0-19315 GCA_041747055.1 Balneolaceae bacterium | reverse complement strand
TAGTAAGCAATATTATTAATAAACTCGGTATATCCGTATTTATGAAGCTTCATAGATAATAAACTTTTTATTCTGCGCGAGAATGTTCACAGAAGAAAACAGCTTATCTAAATGCACTTTGTAGTTCAGGTGCTGATTCGCCACACAGACAAATCGGCCGCCGGTGTTTAATACCTCAGCTACTTCTTTAAAAAGACGAAGTGAAACCTCAATATTGGTTTCATGACCAAAGTGAAAAGGAGGGTTAGAGATGATCATTTCAAAGCCGGTTTTTGGCAGATCTTTTAGTGAATCACTCCAGTGAAAATGAGAATTATGTTTCTCAACATTCAATTTTGATGATTCCACCGCTAAAATAGAGTCATCCATTAGGTGCAGCTCTGCTCCCGGATTTGAAATTTGTACACTACGGGCAATCACTCCATTACCGGACCCTAAATCCAGTACGGTTTTATCATCATCTGTAAGGCGGAGAGTATCAATTAAAAATTGAGTGGCATAGTCAATATTCCCGGATGAAAATACACCGGGATATTGTTTTATCTTTTCAGGCTCTCCATCATTAAATGAAAAAGGGACTGAGTTTATGAAAGAGTCTTCAGTAAGCGATTTTTTCTTCTTAAGAATAAGTATGCGCGATTTTTTCCGGGCAAGACTCTGCTCGATTTCTTCAAAATATTCTTCTGCAATTTCCAGCATAGCAGGAGTGAAATATTTGGTCATAAATGCACAAATCACCATTCCATCATCCGATAAGGATTGGGAAACGTTGTGCAAAAAAAATCGAAATAGATCGAGTGACTTTGGGATTTGAAGCAGGCTAATATCAGATAATATGCTACTTTCAGAAAAGAGAGTAGGGAATGGTACAGTATCAGTTTGAAGCTGATTGTTCTCCAGATTCATTTTTATCGACTTCTCCTGACTTTTGCGATGAACAACTATTGATGGGTCCAGAGAATATAAATGACAACTCAAAAACCCAAAGCGATCATTGAATATTGAGACGTTTTTACCGGTAAGCTTGATATTATTAAGTTTGTGCAGGATATATTCATCACCTGCATTCCACGCCTGCAACGATTTGTTAGTGGTTGGAGGGTATCGGTGAATCGTAATTTTTTTGGATAATGATGTCATAGTTGAGCAATTAAAGGATGTG
Source organism: Balneolaceae bacterium (assembly GCA_041747055.1). GTDB lineage: Bacteria > Bacteroidota > Rhodothermia > Balneolales > Balneolaceae > SW132. The sequence continues at coordinate 18,153 of JBGTFX010000473.1, read as the reverse complement.
GTAAAACTGCCGGGCAACTATGTTTAAAATCCATTTACATGTTGTTTAAACTCTTCTAAATTCAAATCCAATTCATTAGAATATTTCTTGAGCAGTTCTAATTTATATGTTTCTACTTCATTCAGGCTACCACCAATAATCTCTGCAATAATTCGATTGCTGAACAAAAATGTTGCTGCTTCCTCACCGTAATCCTCAGTAATTTTCTTCTTGATTGGATTGAAAAATGAAAATTTCAGCTTATCGATTATAGATTTTTGCTTCCTGTAAATTAACTTCTCTTCTTCAGTGGGTGATTTGAATGCAGTTTCAGTATCAGATAAACCTTGTTCCTCCGCTTCTTTTCGTGCATTTGTGGCAATTTCTAGAAGAGTCTGTTTAGTCTCTTCATTTTTAAGCTTTGGATTGATTCCTTTCTGACGATCAAATCGCATAAGTACACGAGTATTTTGTGCAATATCTGATAAATACTCTTTTTTGATAATTTTAAAACCGGGTCTGTTAAGCTCTCTTGCTAATTTTTCGCGGTATTGAATCAGCGTTTTGTAGATATACCATTCAACTTCTGTAAGATCATTTTTGTCTTTTTCTTTGATAACCTCATTGTTATCTACATCAGAATAATCCGCAAGGTCCCAAGCAAGGTTTTCTTCATCCACCCATGAAGTAATATTTTTTTCCTCAGCTTCTCTGGCTAAAATATCTTTTAGTTTCAGCAGGTGTAACACATCCTGAGCTGCGTAATGTTTTTGCTGATCCGTTAAGGGTCGTTTATACCAATTACTTGTCTGTGAGGATTTGCCTGTATTCACATCCAAAACATCATTGATTAATTTAGTAAGTGAGCCGGGCGGATAATTGAGTAAGCTGGTGGTTATATCTAAATCATATACGTTTTTTGGATAGCAACCCAGTGAATGCAACAAACGAATGTCCTCACCGAACGCGAATGTTACTTTTTCAATGTTTGAATTCTCAAAAATTGGAAAAATTGCGCTGATGTCAAGCTCATCACTAAGTGGGTCAATTAAATAGCAATTCTCACCATTAAAAATTTGAACCAAGCAGAGATTAAATCCGAAGCGGTAATAATTTTTATCAAACTCTAAATCGAGAGCAATTTGATCTGATCCGCTAAGTATAGAAATAACAGGATCGAGTGCGGACTGCGTATTAACTAATGAAGTAGCCATAATAATTGGATGTAATTTAATTGCGGAAATGTATCAAGTTTTGAAGTGTGTACAAAAGGATTGCCTGATAATCATCCACAGTAATTCTCTCTTCTGCAATAATAAGAAACAAAATCTTAAAAATGAGACGGATTTATGTCTCATTTATCTTCTAACAGGTATATCCAGTGTAATATTGCCATGATTGGCGAAATTGAGCGTAATTCCGAAAGAATCGCCATCAGAAAGGGGTCTCGTCAATTGCATAAGCATGATATGAAGACCACCCTGTTCAAATTTAACGGTATTATTTGCGGGAATTTCTACTTGTCCGACTTCTCGCATTCCCACCATGTGGTTATCCTGTTGGTACGATTCGTGTATTTCAACCAGTTGTGCTACATCAGACTGTACCGAAAGCAGGGTATCAGGCTCTTGTTCGAAATTGGTGATCAAAAAATATGCTGCACTCATACGTCCTTCGCTGCCCGGCCGGGCCCAGGAGCCTTCTATATGAATTCCTTCTCCTGTAATTTTTTCGGCGGACTGCTCATCCGGTTGACATGAAGACAATAGAAACGTAAATACTGAAAAGATAAGGATAAGAAAGATTTTCATATTAAGGATGGGAAGGTTCATATTACAGTTTGTTAAGGTCTTCGACAATTATTTCGGTTGGGGTCATACTGCCTCCATAATCAAACACGAGTCGGGATTTTTGATCAATCAGTAAAATCTTATCCGAATGATTGATAAAATAGATGCTTCTCCCGGTTTCAGTTACACGTTTTTCATCAATGGCTGTACGAACACTAACACGTCTCATTAATGCATCAACAATTTCGGTGTCGCCGGTTAAAAAATGAAAGGGGCCTTTATCCATTTCAAAAGCAGATGCATATTTTTTTAATTCATCCGGGGTGTCTCTTTCGGGATCAAAGGTAATCAGTACAAACTGTGTATCACCGGGATTTTCAGTTTGTTCATAAATTTTCTGCACGTTTGCAGTTATAAACGAACAGATATCCGGGCAGTTTGTGTAGATAAAACCCACCACAACCGGAGCGCCTTCGAAATCATCAGGAAAAGATACTAACTCCCCATTTTGATTAGTAAGCTCAAAAGATACATCACTGAAATCATCAAGTCTGCTGTTTCCACAGCTGACGAGTAGAAGTGCAATGGAGAAAATTGAAAAAAATCTGTATGGAAACATATTGATAGTTGTTAACCCTTAAATGGAGGAAGAGTAAGATAGATAAAAATGTAGCTCTGTAACGTGAATGAGTTGTGAAGAGTTTTATGCGTGATGATGTATTTCTCCACATGGTTCCAGCTCAAATTCGAGAGTAGAATGAGTAATGGAAAAATCTTTGTGGAGAAGTTTTTTTATCTCACTTTTAATCTCTTCCATTCGAGGTAAATCATCTCGCCGGATAAAAATATGACATTCCAGAAGCCGGTTATGCTCATTTAAATTCCATACGTGAATATGATGGGCATCCAGAACACTCGGCACCGTTTCTATTGTGGCTTTAATCTCCTTTACGCTTAACTCCGAAGGTGTTGATTCCATCAAAATATCGATAATTTCTCTTAGCAAATGATAGCTGTGCCATAAGATGTACAGGGCAATGGCAATGGTTAAAATAGGATCAATCACGTAAAACTCGTACAGCCAAATAAGCAACCCGGCAACAATAACGGCTACGGAAGAAACGGCATCCCAAAAAAGATGGATATATGCGCTTTTAATGTTGATGCTCTTCTTGGAATCGGCGTGCAGTATCATCACAGAGATCACATTTCCAACTACGCTGATGAGCGCAATCCACATCACTATAATTCCGTCTACTCCTTCGGGTGCAAACAGACGTTCTACACCCTCTTTAATAAGAAAAAATGCAATGAAAACCAGCGCCATCAGATTGATGAAAGCACCAATAATCTCAGCTCGTTTGTAACCAAAGGTTTTGTGTTTATCCGGAGACCAGTTGGAGATTTTTTGTGCACCAAGTGAAATAATTAGTGAGGTAGTGTCACTGAAATTGTGAAGAGCATCAGAAATGAGGGCAAGGCTGTTAGATAGCAAACCTCCAACAACCTGGGCTACAGTAATGCCCAGGTTTAAGATTATGGTAATCCACAGCCTTTTTTCGGCTTTATCTGTGGATGGATGGTGATGTGAATGAGAATGTCCCATATCGTTTAAGATACATAGTGTGAAAGGAATGTTGCAATGTGATCAATTCCCACCCCCATAATCTACTTTGATGAGACGGGGCCTGAAAATTCTAATCGATAAGCTTCAATCATTTTTAGCATAAAAATTTCAGCTGCAGTTTCTGCAAATGTATTCAGCTGATCGCCGTTCATGTAATCGGAAACTTCGAAAGTAACGGCATCGGAACCAAATGTATGATAGGTCCAGTTTTTGGCAATGGGAGAGGTGGTATCAAATGATTCAATCCGGACGGTAATATCCGGCAAGGTTGCCGTTAATTCATCATACCAGTCGTAGGTAAAATGATGCGGAAAGGTTTTTACATCGCGGTCGATCGGGTAAAATATATTTGATCGCGTTGAGTGAAAATCAATTCCGTAAAACACTTTTCGGTTGGGACGGTTTAAAAGTGGCAAAAGAGAATTACGAACGGCTATAGTTTCGGGTTGATTAAACTGCCCCCAGTCGCGATTCAGATCAACACCGCCGGCATTGTGTCTCCAGTGGCCATTGTCGGCTCCATCAGGATTCATCAACGGGAATGCCCACACATCGAAATACTGTCTGAATTGAATAGCCAAATCAGAGTCACCGGCTAATTTTTCGAGAAAAGTCAGTCCTGCTATGTATCCCGGAACTTCCGGCGGGTGTTGACGGGAATAGACAATTATCACACCTTTTTGAGGCTGATTAGATCGTTCTGCAATTTTCAGAAAGGATATTGGACGACCCTGGTGTGAGTTGCCGGCCACGGATTTTTGCACAAATGGTTTTTGCATCATGCCGCTTTCCCAAATGCTGTACTGCTCTGTTGTTTGAAGTTCCTGTGCACTTACCAAAATAGCCTCCGGAGAGATGTGTAAATCAAGAGCAGCTTTGGCTGAACCGGAAGCTTTGGTATATGTGTGATTCGTTTCGGATATCGGAACCCAGGTTTTACCTTCATCAACACTTATTTTGGGGGAATATCGATGGCGGCCCTGTGGATAATCGAGCTCAAGCCTGACGGTTTTTGCCTCATCACTCCATATTTTAAAACCGTACCAGGAACTGTGATTAATGGGGCTGTTTTCCGGCTCCACGATAAGCTTGTAGTGATCCTTGTTCAACCGTGAAATATCATTAACTCTTGCGCCAATAAACTCATTGCTAATCCAAACGCCATCGATTGAAGATCCAATTGTGCGAATATTCTGTGTAGTAATTTCACGATCAGTTGTTATGTTACCTCCTTCCGGATCATAATCAAATCCGGTAAATTCTGAAGATTTACAGGAAGTAGTTGCAAATAAAAATAAAAATAAAAAGAAAATCGGAACGTAGTATTTCATCAAACCTTCTTCTCGAATTATGAGTTGGTTGCTTATATTGCGAGATTGAAAATAACGATACAGAAACAGGATTTCTAACGTTGGTCCGGATAAAAGAATATATCATCAACAAAAATTCTTTGATACTACTTAATCGCTACTCATTTATTTTTTTCCCCCTTTTGCTTCTATTGTTACCGGTTGTGGTAATTGCCGAAGCTATTGAGGAGCAGTCTATACAGGAGGAGCGCGTTCCAATAATTTGGAATGTAAATTTCGAAGGAAATGAGAATTATTCGAGCATTGTATTAAGGCAGGTAATTGCAGCAGAAGCACCCAGTTTTTGGCATAAGCTGATCCGAAGATATGATGACTACAGGTTTAATGAAACCGAGGTGCGTAGAGATAGAATTCGGTTAATAAGATATTACGAGCGCAGGGGATATTCCGATGTGGATGTCCAATACGAGATTACCGAAGAAAATAAAGAGTGGAAAAAGAATATACTGTTTACCATAAACGAGGGTGAACCGATCCGTATTACAAGTGTAGAAGTCGAAATTGAGGCAGACTCTACCACCCAGGAGGAGTTAAGGAATTCCCGTTCGTTTTTAAGAAATGTTGAACGTCAGGAGTTTGCCGAGGGGAAAATATATCAAACGATACGGCGGCCGGATGTGGAAGGGCGTTTTTTGGAGGTGATGGAAAATGAAGGTTACCCATGGCCTGAAGTGGAAATACAGGCAGATGTAGACTCACTGGCAAAAACAGCAGAAATAAGAGTCATGGCTATTCCGGGCACTAAAAGTTATTTCTCAAATTTTAGTGTTGAAGGAGAAATATCCGTCCCCGAACGAGTTTTGATCCGGGAAACAGGGATAAATGAAGGTGATGTATATGATCGACGAAAATTACAAGAGGCGCAACGGCAAATTTTTGGCCATCATCTTTTTCGTTTTGCATCCATAACTATTCCTGAACAACCTCAAGATTCAACTCTAGACATACGAATTCGTGTTCGGGAAAATTCACGGCGTACGATACAGGCATCGATAGGATTCGGGCGCGAGGAACTGGTTCGAGGCCAGTTAATGTGGCAACATCGCAACATTAGTGGAACCGGTCATCGATTAGGAATTACAGGGCGTGGTTCGTTTATAGAACAGCGCTTTGGTGTGGATTACTTAATTCCATACGTATTTAATACACGAAGCAGTTTTGTTGCATCACCCTTTGGACAGCGACGGCTTGAACCTGCGTTTGAGATTATCCGTGCCGGTATAACCAATAGTTTAATCTATCAAATAGAAAGAAATTTAACGGCTACGGCATCCTATGAATACACCATTAACGAAGAGGTATCCCGGAAAGTAGATGCCAGCCTTCCCGATAATATGCTGGAATTTAACGTATCATCCCTGTCGTTTAGCGGGTATTTTGCTGAAGAGTTAAGCCGGGACCCCCGTGGTTGGGTCATACAACCATCCGCAGAATTTTCGGGTACATTTGGGGAGGCAACATTTACATTTCAGAAACTCACACTCGATGTTCGTCACTATTTAACTTTAACAAGAAGTACAACTCTTGCAGGCCGAATTAATACCGGGACAATTTTTTATAATCAAACTGAGGAACTTCCATCAAACATCCGCTTCTTCACGGGTGGTACTAACTCAGTTCGTGGTTGGACTCGTCAAAATTTAGGTCCAAAACGTGTATTACGAGATGAAAATGGAGATTTTGATGGATTTGTGCCAATTGGTGGTCGTACACTCTTAAATATGAATCTGGAACTTCGACAGGAAATTCCATTCCTCCCCGGCTTTGGTATTGCATCCTTTTTGGATGGCGGACAAGTTTGGGAGACATTTGTAAATCTGGATGAACGGCCTTTGCAATTCGGGGCAGGTGGTGGAGTTCGATATCAGTCTCCAATTGGCCCTATTCGGGTTGATGTAGCCTATAAAATTAATCCGTTTGATGAAGATTTGAATCGCTTTAACGGGGAAGATCTTGGGAATAGATGGAGTAGAATTGGTATTCACTTTAGTATCGGACAAGCATTTTAAATGGACGAAAAAAAATCACATAAAACCTCAGCACTTGTTAAATGGTTGATCGCTGTCCTGGTGGTTATCCTAATATTGGCGGGGGTACGCCTTGCCCTGCAAAGTAACTGGCTTCTCGATTATGCCCGTGATTTTGCAGTAGAACAAGCCAACAATCAACTGAACGGCTCCCTTTCAATTGGAGAAATCAGGGGCGATCTGCTTTATGATTTGACGATTACCGATATAAGTGTCAGAGATCTGGATCAACAGGAAATTATCAGGATTGATACTGCCCGGGTAAATTACACAATCTGGGATTTAGCATTTTCACCCCATCGTCTGGATTTGTTGAGGCTTTCCGGCGTGGAAGTAAATCTGGTTCAAAATCAGGATTCGGTTTGGAATGTGGAGACTTTAATTCCCGAACCGGAAGAGGTGGATGAAGAAGAAACGGATCCTCTATATGCTATTTTGGACAGGCTTTCGCTTAATGATGTGAATATAAATATCGATTCGGAACTGCTTTTGCCCGATCGTTACCTGAAACTGCATAATTTTTCTATGCAGGCCGGCGCGGAATTTCTTGAAGAGGGTTGGTTTGGATATGTTGAAAATCTGAACCTTCAGATAATTGAAGGAAGGCTTCCCAATCCGATTGCTGTTTCAATGAGTGGTGCGGCGGTTGAAGACCTGGTCACACTGGAATCCCTGGTAATAAATACCGGACGTACGATGTTGCAATCGAGAGCGGTCTATAATGTAGAGGATTCAGCTGAGGGGGATGCAACCTTATCTCCATTAGACTGGCGTGATCTTGATGCGTACCTCGATAATCTGCCGCTGCAGCAGGATTTGAGAATGGAACTGCGTTTTGGCGGCAATCTTGATAATTTAAACCTATCACTAAATGTAAACGGTCAAGGAGTAGAACAGCTGAATATCTCTCTGACGGCCGATGTAAGCGATCCTTATATTCTCAAAGAGATGAATGTGGACGTCCAAAACCTGGATGTAACTCAGCTAACCGGGTTGGAAGATATGCCTTCCTTTGGATCTGTCAGTTTGCAAGGAACCGGTTCAGTAAATTTATCAGAGCCTGAATCGGCATCCTGGAGCGGCGATTTTCGTGTTGAAGAAATTTCTGCTGCTGATCAGCGCTTGAACCTCGTTTCCATGAACTATTCGCTGGATGAGGGCGCAGCATCCATAGATGGATTTATTCGAAAAGAGGGTGAACAGATCAACCTGGCCGCTAATGGCACAAGAATATTTGAAGAAATCCCGGCGTGGAATGCAGACATTCGCTCCACTAACTTAAACCTTGCAACCTGGCTGGATGATCCTGAGATGGATAGTGATCTCACACTAAACATCAGCGTAGAAGGAGAGGGAACCGGTATCGATAATCTCTTTACCAATGTAGATATGTCTGTGACCGAGGGACGGTTTGGTACACAATCGTTCTCCGAGTTTCGGTTTGATGGATCCGTCACCCCAACCAATATAGTTGGTGAAATGTTAGCCGTTCTGGAGGAGAGTGAACTTCAGGGAGAATTCTCTATTGCGGAATGGACTGCGGATCGTCCGGAGTACGATTTTGAGCTGATATTGTCGCGGTTTAATATTGCTGAACTGGATGGTGTGGAAGATTTCACCTCATTTATAAATGGAAGTCTTAGCGGATCAGGCCGGTCTTTTGATATTGAAAATTTAAGATTAGATGCCGTGGCAAGTTTTGATTCCAGTTTTGTAAACGGTGAACAGATTGAAACTCTTCGGGCAGAATTTAGTATTCGAGATCAGTTTTTAACGGTTGAAAATGCACTATTGGAAAGCCCGATAGCAGATGCTGATGTTTCGCTGTATCAAAACATTTTGGACCTTCAACATCCTGATAATACACTCGAATTTTCTGCTCAAATAAAGGAATTAATGACTTTAGCGCCATTATTTGAAGTGGAAAGACTAGAAAGTGAAGGAGAGGTAAGGGGGAGAATGGCTCGTAATGCAAATAATATTCCGGAATTTAATGCGGAGCTGAACTTTCGGGAGACATTTGTGGATACGCTTTTTATGGCGGATGAAATTATCGGGAATGTTAGGGTTCTGCTTCTCGATGAGCTTGCAGTCAGCGGTGGTGTAAACATCTTGAAACCGGTAGTCAACGGAATTGAAGTTGAGAATATTCAGGTGGATGCATCAGCAATTTTAAAGGAGATTGAAACGACAGGCAGGTTTGGGTTTGAAATCATCAACGATGAAAACAGCAGAATTAGTCACGCCGGGGAATACGTTCTTGATGAGGATCAAAATTTGTTATTCACTACAACAGTGTTGGAATTTGAAACGGATTTACGACTTCTAACACTTGCAAACAGTTTTAATATTAGATATACGAACGAAGTTTTAAGTGTAGACACCTTGCAAATTCAGAGCGATGATGAAACTGCATTTTTAAAACTTTGGGCCCCACATGTGGATAGCCTTCGGCAGGATATTGGGTTGAATGCCGGAAATTTGAACGTGGGTGCAATGTTCAGAACATTTGTGAACCAGGATGTTTTTGAAGCTAATTTATCAGGTCAGATTCAGGTTCATAACAGTCCCGATTCGCTCTATTTTTCTGCAAATGGACTTCTTGAGGAAATACGTATTGAAAACGGCGAAATGGATACTTTTTCGTTTTCGGTATTACTGGAAAATGAGTGGCTGGAAATGGAATTGGAATCCATTCACGAACAAAAATCGTTATTTCAGGTCAATGCAACGGTTCCATTTATTCTTGATAACCCACAAACATTTGATGATCAGTTTTTCGATAGATCGATAAGCGGATCCATCATTCTTAGAGATACAGATATTGGATATTGGCTGTCTTTTGTCCCGATTAGATTTGAAGACGCACCTACAGGTACTGTTTCTTTTGATGGTACTGTAGCAGGAGAGGCGGGAAGGCCTGAGTTTGAGGGATATTTTGAGCTTCGAGATGCCGATTTATCGGGTGTAGAAGTTGATTATTTTCGAACGGCAATGATGTATGATCATGAAAGAGGTGAATTTGCTGTTGAAGGGGATTTGGAGTCATTACAACGAAGAATTCTTACATACAATGCTTCGGTTCCGTTTAGAGTAGATCTAAGAGAATTCGAAATACTTCTTCCATCCGATGATGATAGTGTAAAAGTAAATATCGAATCACGTGATTTTGACCTGGCAATATTTAATGATTTTGTAGATCGAAATACCTTTCGCGGAGTAGGAGGTAGAATGAATGGTGATGTAAGTATTTCCGGCCCCATGGCTGATCTGGAACTTAATGGATATATTCAGTTAAATAACGGAACCATGAGAGTAATGGATGCGGGAATTAATCTGACAGATATTAGTTCACGAATAAATTTTCGAAAAGATAATGTGCAGCTTCAGCAGTTCTCAATGCGGAGCGGACCGGGCAGGCTCCGTGCATCAGGAAATGTTGCCATCGACAATTTATCAGCCGGAGAAATTGATATTGCAGTTCGTGCTGAGCAGTTCAGGGCTGCAAATACATCCGATTACAATGCAACGATTGATCTCGATACACGCATTACCGGAACCATGGATGAGCCGCTTTTAAGGGGATCACTCAGTATTTTAAATGGTTTTGTATTCCTGCAAAACTTTGGGGACCGGGCGGTTGAAGATGTACGGCTGGATGATGAAGAGGAAGAAGTAGTACAAATGACGTTTTATGATGATTTAGCTATTGAAATGACAATAAATTTCAGACGACAATTTTTTATCAGAAATCGTCAGTTTCTTGATATGGAAATTGAATTGGGTGGAGAAGTAGATCTTGTAAAAGAGAGAAATGCAGAACTGGAAATGTTTGGCCAGGTTGAAGGAGTTCGCGGATATGCCCGGCCACTTGGCAGAAACTTTGAAATCGATGAAGCCACCGTTACATTTTCCGGGCCGGTGGATAATCCGGAGCTGAATGTTAGAACGGTTTATGAGCCACCTCAGCGTCAAACTGAAGTCAGAATTTTTTACATAATAGAAGGACTCGCGCAAAACCCTTCTTTCCGGTTTGAAAGTGAACCGCAAATGGAACTGGAAGATATCATTGGCTATACCGTTTTCGGTAAACCGTTTTATGAACTGGAATCGTGGGAACAGATAGTTGCGGGAAATGGGGGTGGGCCTACCGCAGCCGACGTTGCCATGGATGTACTTTTAGATCGCGTGGAAATGCTGGCTGCTCAACGTCTGGGGATTGATGTTGTTCAAATTGATAACACCAGATCGGGATCAAACAGCAGTACGTCGATTACCACAGGTTGGTACCTGAATCGCCGAACCTTTTTCGCACTGGTGAATGAAATTGATACCAACCCCAAAACACTATTCATTTTAGAATACCTGCTTACTAATAACCTTGAGCTAATCCTAACGCAAGGGGATGATTCAAGACAGGGAATAGACCTTCGTTGGCAATATGACTATTAATTTGTTGCGTTTTGACATCCTACCCTGTAAAATATTCACTGCTCCTGTAAGTTAATTAACAGTAAAAAGTCCACTTTTGGAGAGGACGAGCTTACAATTAAACCGAAAATTTCATCTTTGGAATGGACAGATTGAACATACTTAAAATTGGACTGTTGCTTGTAATCGGAGTACTGTCCGGAGTTCTGTACTTCACAAGTGAAGAGCGTGACATTATTCGGGCTAAATATTTAACTCCGTGTCAAAACCCACTTACCTACCGGCTTGGAGAAATTGATACCCGTTTTGGCATCACAGAAGATGAGGTGATGCAAGCCATGAGTTCTGCGTCCATATTATGGGCGGGTGCTTTGGGTCGTCCGTTGGCTGTATTTGATGAAGAGGGAGATGTGGTGATCAATTTGGTGTATGATGATAGGCAGGAAACTGTGGATGGAGAGTTGCGGTTTCGTGGAAGAATTCAAACAGAACAGAATTTTACAGATCAGCTTCAAAAAGAGTATGATCGTAAAAAAAGTGAGTTTGATCAGCAATCGGAGAGCTATGTGAAATTAGCAAGAGAAACAAGAGCGAAGTTGAATGAGCTCAACAGCTGGGTTCAGGAAAAAAATGAATCGGGCGGAATGTTGAAAAATGAATTTCAGGATTTCGAGCAGCGAAAGGCAGAGGCAGAACGAATGCAGGCTAAAGTTTTAAGTGGACGGGAGTCATTGGATCGACAGGCAAACGACATTAACAGGCTTTTAGATCGGCTAAACCGGCGTATAGAAGATAAAAATAAGCTTATTAATCAGTACAACGAAGAATTTGCAGGAGAGAGCCGTTTTGCAAAAGCTACTTTTCAACGGGTTGGAGATGGCGGGGTAATTATTGTTAACCAGTTCATGAGCAAAAAAGAATTGCCGCTGTTAATGGCTCATGAATTGGGTCATGCGCTGGGTCTTGATCATGTAAATAATCCACGATCTGTAATGCACGGACGGATGGGCGCTCAGCAAATTGATCCCATGGTTCAGCTTACAGGTGAAGACCGGCAGGCTATTCGAGATCGATGTAGTTAAATGAGTTGAAAATGCCCTCCTTTGTTGTAGCATCCATCTCGTGAAGGCAGTTCCACGCCGGGCGAAGCCCACTCCCTCGTTACGCATCAGAGCTACGTAACGAGGGAGTAAATTCATGCAATCTCGATGGCAGAGCACACCTCTCCAATCTCGTGATGGCAGCTCTGCTGCCTCACACCGTGCCAAGCAGCTCTGCTGCGATAAATTGAATTGATTGTTAACTGAATTCTGTACATTGGGCTGTAAAATAATCACCTCTTAAAATTTCCGATGAAAAAAACATCACTATTAATCATTTTTTCTTGTTTGTTTTTTGTGTTTTCAGCTTTCGAGTTTGATAAAACTACACACCAAGCTTTTTTGGATAACCTGAAAACATTTTGCGGAAGTAGTTTTACTGGTCAAGTTGTCTATCCCGAAACTCCTCCACAAGGATTTACTGATCCGCTTGTTGCTCATTTTACGGTATGTGAAGATGATCAGGTACAAATACCTTTTCATGTGGGGAGTAATAACTCACGAACGTGGATTTTAACAATGGAGGAAGATGGGCTTTTATTCAAACACGATCATCGACATCCGGATGGCACACCCGAAACTATGACTAATTATGGCGGCTGGGCATCCGATGATGGAGATCATCTTAATCAGCGATTTCCTGCTGATGATTACACAATTTCACTGCGCGATAATCTCCGGAGCCACATTTGGAAAATTGAACTTAGTGAAGATCTCACAACCTACAGCTACAGTCTGTATTTATATGATGACCTTTACTTCCGTGCTGATTTTGATCTGACAAATCCCATTTAGAAATAAACTGAATTCATTATGCTCCTCATGATGGCTTATCTCGTGAGGCAGTTCCGCTGCGCCTAATCCACCCGATTACACTAATCTTGTGATGGCAACTAATCATCTTGTGATGGCAGTTCCACTGCCTCACACAGCACCAAGCAGCTCTGCTGCGAGAAGGGTTAGTTCCAATATTACTGTTGTAGCATTTTACTTTTTGATGTATTCTGCTTTTTCTAACCAATAACTAATATTTGGTGATCAAAAATGAAAAAGTACAATACAGAGATAAAATGGGGCTTTATCTTTACTGGTGTGATGCTTTTGTGGATGGTGATTGAGCGCCTGATGGGATGGCACTCAGAGAATATTGATCAGCATGTTTATATGACCAACCTCTTTGCCATTCCGGCAATTGCTGTATATGTATTTGCGCTGATTGATAAACGTAAACATGATTACCTCGGGTCGATGACCTGGATGGAGGGGTTTAAAAGTGGTGTTTTTATAACACTGGTGGCAGCAATTTTAAGTCCGTTGGCACAGCTAATCATTCATACCATTATCACTCCTGACTTCTTTCGAAATATGATCGAATATTCCGTCGAAACCGCCAACATTTCCCGTGAAAATGCACAGGCAACATTTAACCTTTCCAACTATATGCTGCAGAGCATAATCGGAACATTGTTTATGGGAATCATTACGTCAGCTGTAGTGGCTCTTTTTACCAAGAAACGGGTTTAATTTATCTCGTGATGGCAGTTCCACTGCCTCACGCCAGGATAGCTGTTCAGCTTCGATTCATCCTTGTTACGCATTAATCTTTTCTTAATCACTTATCGAGAAAAAATGATCTAACACCTTTAGGACTATTTTTTTCCTATGCTAAAATAAAAATGATTATCGAAAATAATTTGGCCTCTGATTCGTGGAGGCGATAAGGAGAGCAGTGCGACTGAGACCGCTTAGCTTAATCACTCCGGCCGAAAACCCTGATACTACTCTTGCAAGTAACGGTGAATTTTAAATTATCTTTCAATCCATCAATAGGTAGACCTTTGATTAAGTTGGTCGAGGGAGTCCACTGCGATACAGCCGTAGCGAAGCAGCGACTTGATTTTTTGGTTCGTTTTTTATCAAGAAAAAATGAACGGGGAAAAATGATTTAGAAACAGTAAAATTCGTTTGGGACAGGATCTCCTTTTACAATTCGCCAGTAAGCTGTTCAGCTGCCTCACACCGCCCAAGCAGCTCTGCTGCGTTATGAATGAATCGATTCAATCCACCCGGTTATACTTCTTCAAAATCTCCATCACTTCTTCAACAGGAATTCCCTCCATCCTGCTGCCGTTATGGCCCTCCATCGTCTCAGCCATAAAAATGGAATTCAAAATCGCTTCTTCCGTTGCTTCCACGGTCGCAAGAAAAAGGGGAGTCACCTCCGCATTTTTTAGTTCTTTATTGGTGAGGGTTGATCCATCATCATCCAGATTTATCCGCACATCCTGATGAGTGGAAAATGCAATCACATAATCGCCGCTTCCGTTTGATGCAAAACCACCCACACGGGAAATTCCCAGAAATGCCCGCTTGGCAAGCCGCTCCAGATTCCGCGATGTAACCGGCGCGTCTGTGGCCACCACGATCATAATGGATCCGTCTACGTCGAAGTCGTAACCATCACCTGTCTCGGTACCACCCGTCTGACCGCTCGAAGCGGTCTGACGGGTCTTCCTGCCCAAATCCCCGGCCTCCGCCATATAGTGATTTCCCAACTCTTCACCCACCGGCGCTCCGTTTACCGTAAGAATCCCTCCAAAATTTGACTGAACCAAAACCCCAACTGTATATCCTCCGCGATCATCCGGTAACTCACGTGACGAAGTCCCAATTCCCGCTTTAAATCCAAGTGCTCGTGTGCCCGTTCCGGCGCCAACATTTCCCTCTTCAACCGGCCCGGATGATGCTGATTCAATAGCACTATAGACATCATCAATCCCTATTACCCTTGCGCGAATGTCGTTTAGATATCCGTCATTCGTTTCCCCCACCAAAGGATTTACCGATCGCACATTTTCATTCCCCGGTTGATTGAGGACATAATCTGCCACGCCGTTTGCCACGGTGTGGATGCTCAGCGTATTGGTCAGTCCGATAGGAGTTTCAATTTCTCCTAATTCTTGAACCTGTGTAAATCCAAGAGCTTTACCGAACCCATTTCCCACATATACGGCAGCCGGAACACGATCCCGAAAAAGGTTTCCATCATGAGGCAGAATGGCAGTGACTCCTGTACGGATATTATCACCTTCAATCATGGCGTGATGTCCCACTTTCACTCCTTCCACATCTGTTATAGCATTAAGCGCTCCCGGCGTTAAAATTCCGGGTGTAATTCCCAAATCACGAATTCGCTCGCGATCCTGTGCATGAGTGACTGTGCTTACGAAAAATAGAAGGGAGAGTAGAAGTATCAGATTTTTCATAGGTAAATGTGGTTTAATGTGGACAGGTATTGCCGGAAATTCGTTTATACTTCCATTTTATAGAGTAAGCAGATGTTCATACTTTGAAAGTAATCCCGATTTCTTCATCTTATCCTCAAGTTTAAGAAAAACATGAACAAAACTTGCGTACGAAGCAAGGATAAAATGATAGCATTGGTGATATGCTGATGCTGGGTCATATGCAAAGAGACGCTGAGAAATTCAAATAGAAATAACAAATCGAATAGTAATCTATGGCATCTTCTACAACCAATAAAAAAGAAATTGTTGACTTCCTATGGGATTGGGCAGAAGGTTATGGGGATTGGGCGAAATTACTCGTCCAGAAAGTAGTTGACAAAGAAAGCAATTTACATCAGCCTGAAAAAGAAAAAGTTTTTAAATACTTTCTAAAATCCATAGGTCTGGAAAAGGGTTTACCTGAGCTTACTTTTTCAAAGCCATCCTTTACTCCTACCGATCAGCATATTGAACTCAGTTCGTTGTCTGATGTAACAGGTGTCAACAAACTGGCAAAAAATCAAACCATAGGTTTCAGCCCAAATATCACAGTAATTTATGGAGAAAACGGAACCGGAAAAACGGGCTACGGTAGAATTTTGAAAGTCCTCGGATTCAGCTATGATCAAAATAACACCATTTATGCCAACGTCTTTGCCCAATCACAACAATCTAAATCAGCTACCATAAACTATAAAGTCAACGGAAATGCTAACACTTTTAAATGGGATGGCACTAACAAAGATGAAGACCTGAAAAATATTTCTGTATTCAATAGCGATTGCGTTCAAATTTCACTGGATGGGAGCAGGCAATTAATCGTATCACCTATTGGTTTTCATTTATTCAACCTTGTGTCGGCTGAATTGGGAGAACTTGATAGCTTACTACAAGCAAAAAAGTCTGAGTACCCTACTCAATTGTCCTTAATAGAAAATCTTCACGAAGGAACACCGCAACACCAGTTTATAAATGGTCTTTCAAAAGACTCCACTGAAAAACGCCTCAATGAACTATCAGATTTCACTCAGGAGCATGAAAAAGACTTGAAAAAGAAAGAAACGGAATTATCCAAATTAAACAAATCATTACTTCAAAATGAAATACGCTCTTTACGAGCACAGTCTGATGAGCTGTCAAAGTTGGTAAATAAAATAAAATCAGCAAAAAATACCTTGAATGCAGAAAGCTGGAAAAAGCTCATTGAACTTAATAAACGAATTGTGCAATTAGAAAAAAGCTCTCGAAAAGGGATAAAGGAAATTGCAGAAGATAAGGGCATGGAATATTTTGAAACAGAGGAGTTCAAAAGATTCTTGAGCTCGGCAGAGGCTTACATTAAGATACTTGATAAATCTGAATATCCTGAGGATAGTGATGTATGCGTTTATTGCAGGCAGCCACTTGATCAATCAGCCAAAGAGCTTTTAGCAAGTTACAGAACGTTGCTAAATGATAAAACTGAAGAAAGCATTGCCAAAGCAAAGAAAGAGAAACGGGAACTGATTTCCAAGGTAAAGGATGATGTTGAAGCTCGATTACAGCTTAACCATGAAAGTTTTGGATTGGATGACCAAGATAAACCTGTACAACCGCAAAGGCTGCAAGATTACAATCAGCAATTGGCTGAATTGAAAAAAACTTTTGTAGATGATAAAGTGTTGGAGGATTCAGTTTTTCAATTTAAATATGATGATTATATCAAGTTCTTTACCGAGAAAAAGTCGGTAATTGATAAAATCCTGAAAGCGAAAAGTGAATTGCTTGGGAATTTGGATAAGAAGGAAAAAGAATTGAAAGCCAAAATTGCCGAGCTTAAAGACAGAAGATTATTATCAAACAAAAAAAAGGAAGTTAAAAAGGCAATCTCAAATCATAAGTTGCTTTCAGTTTTAAATAGCCATTCTAACCCCTTTAACACCAGCTCAATTAGCCGAAAAACCTCACATGCACGTGAAGAATTGGTCAGTCAAAATTTTAATCAGATTTTTAAGGACGAACTGAAATCACTTCGCAAATCCAATCTTCCAATTGAATTGAGTTTCGGAACGAACCGGGGAAGATCAAAACTCTCTCACCACATTGGTAATAAACAGTTGTTGGAAATTTTGAGCGAAGGAGAGCAAAAGGCCATTGCCCTATCGGAATTCCTTACGGAATTGCAACTGGACAATATAAAAGCCCCAATCATTTTTGATGATCCCGTGAATAGCCTTGACCATAAGATCATTGATGCGGTTGCAAGAAGGTTGATGAGACTCAGCAAAGAAAGGCAAGTTGTTATATTCACGCACAGCGTTTTATTATTTAACAGCTTACTCTATTTGAGCAGCGAGCCTAATTTTAAATCATTGAACTGCAACTTTTACAATGTCAAAAAGGAATACGGTTCAGTAGGTGTTGTAACAGAAGCTGAGGAAGAAAAAAATAAGGTGAAAGAAAATATCTCTAAAATAAACGTACTAGTTACTAACACCCCAAAAGACAGGTCTGAAGTAGATGTTGCTAAGGAAGGTTATGCAGAATTAAGGAGCGCAGTAGA
>JBGTFX010000472.1:0-8152 GCA_041747055.1 Balneolaceae bacterium | reverse complement strand
TTTAACAAAACCATCCACCGGCTACACCTTTACCCGAATTCACAGGCACTGTGCAAGTATTGTCAGGGCTTTGGAAAAAGGCGAAAAACCACCCACATCAAATACATCTCCCTATCGATTCAGAGTATACGACATGATGCTCCTCAGTATTTTGAATGATAATCCAATAGAGGGCGTGCGTATTTTCAGAGAGCTTTTTAAGCGTAACAGTTTCGATAAAATTTTGCAGTTTTTAGAGGAGAAAACCCATTTTGGAGATGAACTGGCCATTTTCGCATCACTCCCCTACACTCCTTTTTTCAAAGCTATCTACAAAATGAAACACCGTATTTTAACCGGTGCTTAATGAGACATAAATCAGCCTTCCTGAATATTGCCACAGCAATTACTTCCCTGCTGTTTATCGGTATTGCGATATTTTGGCCTGATTTTGCCCTAACCCTCGCGCCATGGGTTGTGGTTTTATCCGTATTTATTGTGGGAATTCCACATGGTGCTATTGATCACGTTATTGCGGCTGAACTTTTTGGGCTGAATCAAACGCTGACGGATCACCTGCTATTTTACGGAAGCTATCTGCTCATTATGATCATTGTCGGGGCACTCTGGATCTTCTTCCCTATCGGCGGAATGATCTTCTTTCTCGCCATATCCATTTATCATTTTGGACAGGCAGATATGGAGGATTTCCTTACCGAAAAGAGAAAAGGCAACTGGATATTTCACCTCGCAAGAGGCACTCTAATCATCGGTCTGATTGTCTTTGTCCGTACTGAGGAAACCTTTCCAATAATGGCTGAAGCAATGAGAATTGAAACATCTACTCTCGCAAACATTTCGCCGCCTTCCTTTATCACAGTTACAACCATATTGTTGATCTATCTAGCTATTGTCAGTATTGGCGGGTTCACAAAACGGATACATCGATTCAGTTCGTTTATTATGGATAGCGTATTACTGGCCTTGGTACTAATTCTAACCGGGCCACTCATCGGATTCGCAGTCTACTTTGCCCTGTGGCATTCAGCCGGACACATCAATGAAATGCGGGAGTTCTTTGAATCACGAAATAAATCTCTATCCATTCCGCAATTTTACCTGAAAGCGACCCCTTTTACACTTGTCTCAATTTTAGGGTTAGTGATGATGCTGGGAATCAATCAAGCCTTTGGATTAGAGGATCAATTTCTATCGCTGATGTTTATTCTCATCAGTGTATTAACTCTTCCACACATGGTTATAGTAGACAAAATGTATGCTGAAAAAGGTGTTTAGCGAAGCAAGTTATTCTTAGATAAAGAAAAGTCCCTATGACTGGGAGATCCTGAAACAAATTCAGGATGACTTTTAAACGGATTATCAAAAGAATTGTTTTTAATTAACCTGCTTCACAAATCCATTAAGTCCGCGCTCTTTAAGTTTTTCCAGATCACTCCTGGCGCTGTCGATTCGAGCATAATTTCCGTAGTAGATCATATATATCGTTCGGTCGGGATTGGTTCCAAACTCCTGCTCAATTCGTACACCTTCCCCCACAGAATCTGCAAACTCGTTGGCGTAGGAAGTGAGATTGTATTCGCCGATTTGAAGCGTGAAAGTTGGTATATTTAAATCCTCCGGAATTTCGCCGCCGGCTTTTACCAAAATAAGCTGTACCTCAGCTATTCCATTTTCAATTAAGTCAATTTCCTCAGCCGCTGCTCCGGAAAGATCAATAATTCGATTACCCGCATATGGGCCCCTGTCGTTTATTTCAACTTCTACCGAACGCTCATTATCAAGGTTGATCACTTCTACAACCGTACCGAAGGGCAACGTACGATGTGCAGCTGTCAGTTTGGTTTGATCAAACCGTTCCCTGCTCGATGTTAACCTGCCGTCAAAACCCGGACCATACCAGCTGGCAGTTCCCTCCTGCAGAAAATTATCAGGTATCTCTTCTTTTGATACGGATTGACATGCAGAAATCTGTACAGAAATAAATGATATCCAAATGAATAATATGATTGTAGATTTCATCATGAAAATTATATACGATTTTTAGCAATATACTCTCCTTAAGTTATAGTTGTAGTCCGATTCGAAAAGGAAAGTCACGGTGGGATTAATTTAATTTATTATTAACTCTCGAAACAACTTACCTACTTTTTCGAAAAACTGAGTCACTTCCTTAGAAAGAAGATATTTCATGTAGTTGCCGGAATTAACTTAGTTTTATTTTGTGCAAATCTTCAATAAAAACTAAGGCTTACTCTTTGTTGATAGTTGATGAATAAGAACTATCTTACTCATTCACATCTCAATTAAAATCAATCAAGTGTTATGTCCTCAAAAATAATAAAACCTCTACTCATTAGCCTCTTTTTAGGATTGTTCTTACAATCTACAGTTATTGCACAATCAATCAGCTCATCGGAAAAGTTCAAAGCGTACTATAATGAAGTTGTTCTAAAAGTTGAAAAAGAAGATGATTTTGATCAAAAAAGAGCCATTCTAAATGATTCTTTCGAAAATATGATCACTGCATATGAACGCGTTTCTTCTATGAAAGGAATATCGGCAGAAGATCAGCAGGGTTTAGCTGAAATGCACCAGAGAATCATGTCAAAATTAAATGAATTAAACGGCATAAAAGGATATGATTTGGTAGCAGATGTCGAACTTGATAATTTTGCCAATTATGTGCAAAATGACTTAGAGCAGGCAAATAGAACAATCACTATTAGTTTAACCACGCTACTGCTGATCATTCTTATTTTAATTCTTATTTAATATAATATCCCAGTTAAAAAATCTACACATATGAGACATTTTAAACTCAGTTTATACCTGTTTTCTTCTGTGTGGATTCTCTTGTCATCTTGTCAGTCTACAGGCCAACTCACACAGCCTGATACTACCATAAGCGATCAGCCCACTCACTATTCGGTGATAACGGTAATTCATGGTGACAGTGATTATTTGTTCCATCAAAATGGTAAGGCTTACCGGGCAGATGAAGAAGTTTTAAAAGAAGTAATTTCTGTAGCAGAAAACGCAGAAACCGGTGAATACTTGATTTTTCATCAAAAACCACAACGAAGAATCCTATTGTTTTTTAAACGCGACAACCGTCAGTTTTATCATTACAGAAATGGTCAGCTGATTAATCAAAAGCGATATAATGTAGACCCGGAAAATGTTATAACTCCCTTTCAATTGGAAGGAGAACTTTTCAAAAATTACGCATCCACATCTCAGGAACTGGACTCAAACCATTTTTTATATTTCGGTCATGAAATACCTTTAACCAATGAGCCGGGATACCACCGGTCTTACCCTTCAATAAATTTTTCACTCAGCACATTTACAGATGCACTGGATCAGTTTACAACTGATGATCTCCCCATATTCAGCCTTATCGCTCTTTCTACCTGCAACAACGGCTCCCCTGATATGGTTACCGAGCTATCCACCAAGACTGATTACCTGCTCGCATCCCCCCAAAACCTGCATCTTTCTCACTTAGATGTGGAGCCGCTTCTACTTCTTGAAGATGAGGATGTTCGAACCCAAAATACCATCGGGAAAAAAATTGCAGAAAAAACGTATCAACGATTATCAGAATCTACACAAACTGCCGTTACTCTTTCATTATACAACATGAATAAACTGGATAATTATTTGAACTCGATATTTTCCGGTTACCAGGAACATCTAAGAGAAAAATCCCAATTTGCATCAGAAAATACAGATTGTGCTTCCATTGATACAATGAATTTTAGTGCACCGGCTGAGGGAGTACATCATTGGTATCGGGCACCAAGATTTGGTTCACAAGCTTCAATAAACTCGCATTCCGGATGGGGATGTAAGTATACTAACTGAGAGAACATTTACAGATTGTAAATACAATTTATTATGAAACTCAAGAACATATTAGAGACCTGTCTTTATGCAGAAAATCTTACCGAGACAGAGCATTTTTACTCCCACATTTTAAAGTTGAAAATGATTAAGAGCGAAAAAGGTCGTCACCTTTTTTATAAATGCGGGGAAGGAATGCTCTTGATTTTCAATCCTAATCACACCCAAAATAAACAGACCGATGTTAATGGTGATATAATTCCACTTCATGGAGCAAAAGGTAACGGCCACATTGCGTTTTCGGTTGAGAATTATGACCAGTGGAAAGAGTGGTTACGCCGGAATGAAGTGAATATAGAATCGGTTGTTACCTGGCCAAACGGGGTGGAATCAACCTATTTTCGTGATCCTGCAGGAAACAGCCTGGAGCTGGTACAGGATGACATTTGGGATTTGACTTAAAATTGCTGTTAATGAATCTCTTACCCTTCCGATCAGACTGAATCAGCGACAAAATTTCAAAAATGTAAGTAACGCACCTTCTAAAAGATATGAGACAAATATTTACCAACCTGAAAATAATGTAAAATTTTAATGAATAGTTGTATTGCATCAAACCTAAAAGCCAGACAAGTTATATATACTTAAATAAAAGCAAGAGAGGCAAGAGAGTAATATATGAGAGACAGGCTTTGAGCACCTGTCTCTCTTTTTTTTTGTTTAAAAAAGCTTCTCATGTTTTTTGTTCAAATCCACTTATCGAGTCACAAATAAAATTCTTTTTGGGCTCCGGTTTTTAACCTCAACAAATGAATTATACTTGTCTTATGTAATGCTTTCTTAAAAATTAATCATATTTATTCTATCAAATAATATTTGGTATATAGCCGCAATAATAATAGTAGTTTATTTGTAACAAATGCATCTGAGATTACTCTATACCAATAGAAACAGGAGATGTACAAAGGTAACAAGAGAGATATGAGAGACAGACTTTGAGCACCTGTCTCTTTTTTTAAACCTGTCACAAATTAAGTTTTAAAAACAAAAGATATATAACAGAAAAATGGTCTTGTTATAAGAAATCGTATCAAATTTCTATTCATTTTATAAAACATTTTTTAAGTAGAGTTAAAATTAAACGACCCGACAAGAGAGAGATTTTAAAGAGAGAAGAGAAGAAGAGAGAAACAGTTAATTCAAGAGAGTATAAGAGACAGGCCTTGAGCACCTGTCTCTCTTTTTTTTGTGAGTTATTTTTCCTCTACCTAAATGAAAGAACCACGGCGATCACTACGATTGCACAGCGAACACAGCGGTAACTTTCTAACATTTAAACATTCTAACCCTCTTAAATTGTTTATTGACTGCACAAGCATTCCCAAATCCATCATTCTTTGTGCTCCTTGTGCCCCTTGTGGTTAATCCCGCTGCCCCGCGACTCTTAAAGGACTTCCGCTATCGCTCCAGGCTCTTCCAGGACACTGACTTATTTCTGTTGTTCCCGCCGTGAATCCGTCGAGCCGGTGTGGTTGTTTATTGGCTTAAAGAAATTAATCCAATTCTTAGCCAATCAGACTCTTCCAGGAGTCTCGAAAGGCACGAGCCGCTCTGGAAGGTCTTTATCCAAGCCCTTAGTTCTCTATCCCTTCCACAATACTTTCTAACCTCCCCTCAATCTCCTCCCCGAAAATTTCGAAAGGAACTTCATTCGTTACTACATTTTTTACGCCACTTTCCTCAATCACCTGTTGATAAGTCTCATAACAATCCAGCGCATCACGGAATTTTTGCATGTCCTCTTCAGTGCATTGTTGAATGAACTTAATATCTTCATCAGCTGATGCTGACAACCTGAATTTTCCTTTCGTACTCACTTCCCCCATTCGGGTAAATAGTGCCAAACGCTTAGGAAAAGATGTCCCCTCCGCCTTCATTTTACAAAACACTCGTTTCACCACAGCATGACTCACCAAATGATCTTCAAATCCACTTATTCCATGAACAGCATACGTACTCACTACATCCGGCTTCAGCTGGTTGATATACTTTTCAATATGGTTTTCAATCTCAATAGGGTTCAGCTTTTTAAGCTCACCGTCAGGTAGATCCGATACCGTCATGCTTGTTAAACCCAAAACCTTCTCAACATTCAGCATCTCTTTGTAACGAATCTCCCCCATCTCTTTTTTGTCTACGTTCAGCCGAAAACGCTGCTTTGTGGCCTCCCCTTTGGTGAGAGTTAATAAGTGAACTTCATGGCCCTCCCGAAGCTGTGCCGAAATAGCGGGTGCCGGACCAAAAGATTCATCATCGGGATGAGGAAAGATGTAGAGAATTTTCATGGTTTGAATTAAAATATTGGAGATTATCCCGAACGGGCGGGAATGGAAAATCATCAGTTGCGCTCGGGGCGCAGTCCCGAAAACCTTTGGGAAAAGGTTAAGGACAATAAATTAATGTGTGTTAGCTTAACCTGCATTACTGCGCATTTTTAATGTAGTGAGGCGATATACATTTTTTCCAGTATTCTACAATCTTTATCATTGAGTCTTTAACATCCTCATAATCGCCCGACTTGATAAAGAACCCCTGAACAGACTTTGAATAAGCATCAATAAAATGTTGTTGCTCTGCACTTGTTGTAAAGAAAAGGTAAGGAATAGTTTTTGCTCTCAAATCTTCATTATTTTGGATTTTTTCTCGTAATTCCATGCCATTTAATTTTGGCATATTTATGTAAGACAAAATTAGGAAGGGTTCAATTTCTGTATCTTGCAAATACTGCAAAGCTTCTACACCATCTCCAAAAAAATTAAGTTGATTCTCGTAGTGGAGTTCATTCGAAGATTTCATTCAATATAAATTGGTCATCTACGTCATCTTTAATAATGATAATAGGCCCGGCTGGGTTCATTCGAGTTCATTTTAAATAAGGTTTTTCATTTATTTAACATAAGGTTAACATAACAAATTAGGGAGAAAATCATATACAACAGTTGGTATTTTTTGAGGCTCTTTCTAATTATCCTTACCGTAAGATATTAGTGATTGTCTCAAGATATTCTTTTAGAAAAATTGTATCGAATAAAAACAACAACCCTGAAAAGGGTTGAATTCATTGAACTTTAGAAAAAGTAAAACGAGGTTCGAAAAAATATCAGACAGATTATTATGCAAACTTTGCGTGACTTTGTCCGGGTTCAACCCATTTGGGTTGTGGTTTTAAGGCACATTATCAACACCGGGTTTCTCCCGGTGCTAATCACGTTTAATCCCTCCGGGATTGAGTACCAGATCAAATGAAAGCCTGATTTTTCAATTGACAAATGAAGCCCTTCTCGCAGATCAAACGCTATTCCGCAGAGGAAAATGGATTCGAATATTATCAACTCCGAATGGAGTTGAATATGAATAGCCCCGTGCGCAGCTCGGGGTAAAGTAAGCACGAATAAACCACAACCCTGAAGAGAGTTGAACTCATTGCTTAAGAAAATAAATCAAGGTATCGAAGAAATATCACACTGATTCGTAAAAACCCCCCAAGGGTTTCAGAACCCTTGGAGGGTTGGGACTAAAATATTATTGAAACTTCATAACCCACTCTTCAAAAGCCTTTAAATATTTCTCCAAAAACTTGAGGGTTGACTCATCCGTCAATTCACCGTCTTCGAACTTTTCACCGGCACGAAAGAGCAGCAGTTCCGGCTTCGGCATGCAGATAGCATTAATTGATTTGAGAGATTGCCGTAGTTGATCCTGACTCCTGGCCGTACCCGTTATTCCCGGTGAGGCTCCAAATATTCCCACCGGTTTGCCATCAATTGGCATATCCTTTGGCGGACGCGAAGCCCAGTCGATGGCGTTTTTTGTCACGCCCGACATTCCGTGATTATATTCAGGTGAAGCAATAAGAATTCCGTCCGCTTTGCGAATGGCCTCTTTGAATTCCGTAACCTGTTCCGGATCACCCTCAGATTCTACATCGGCGTTAAAAAGAGGAATTCCTTCCAGGTCAAAGATTTCAATCGTCATCGAATCCGGTGCGAGCATTTGTGATGCTCTCAGAAGTGATTTATTAAACGACCCTTTTCTCAGGCTTCCGGCAAAGGCTGTAATATTCATTACTGTGTGATTTTACGCTCGTTTTAATTTTATAACGTCTTTGCAAAAATATTGATATAGGAAATTTTAAAACGTAGTGCGCGACGCAGACCCGCGAGGGGAACCGCCGAGTAGGCAAAGGGGAGTTTCACCCCTAAGCCTCTCACAGAACCGTACGTGACAGTCTCCCGTCATACGGCTC
>JBGTFX010000471.1:0-11574 GCA_041747055.1 Balneolaceae bacterium | reverse complement strand
TTTTTTCTGCCTTAAACCCAAAACCATATAGGAAAAAAGTTTTCCATTTATCATCCTGCGTAATTGATTTCTGATCTTTTGAAATTTCCTGAAAACTTGGAATATTATCCTTGTACTCGAGAATTTGGTCAACTTCTTTTCTGATGACCTCCCAATTTGCTTCCAGCTCTTCGGTCCATTCGAACTCTTTTGAATCAAGAAATGGTGTGGTGGGTACAGTAGATCCCTTTTCTATGAATCTTTCAAATGCCCACAACGCTTTGCTTCCCAACCGTATAATTAATCTGGATTTATTTTTTTTATTAGACATAATATTCCTTATTTCGTTGATATTAACGTGCTACCCAAGCTTAAACTTAATTTTATAAATAACTATAACTTTTGTATCAAAATATCATGTTAATTTAAATAAATATGAATCAATGAAAAAATGAAGTAAATCAATTAATCAAATAATTCTAGATAGTAAGGTCATGTTATCAAAAGAGAAAGCGTTCAATCCGATTCACGGAAATTATTCGGTAGATTCCTTCACTTCTGGCAAGTGTATACTCATAAGATGCTGAAGTTACTTTGTTCTGGTACAGGGAGCTTAGCACTTTTACATATCCACTGGGCTCTTTATCCAGAATTTCCAGGTCAATTTGAATGCCTCGTTTGGTCAGGTCTGATTTGTACACAACAGGCGCAGTAAATCCAAATGTAACCTGTGAAGAAGAAATAGGTTTAACTGTTGGCCTGTGGTTATGATACGTATTAAAGATCTCCGGAGACGGGTCTGAGCCGGAAACACCCAAAAAGATGTAATCTAAGTTTATTTTTGGGTGATTCGTGATATAGTTGACTAACATGGTAAAAACTTCTGTTTCAATTTGATGTCTCTCCTCAACGTTTATTGCAGACTTCAACGTCACAGCATAGATGGAACCCATGATTCCAATGGACGATAGGGCAAGGATCAGAAAATTTTGCGCTTTAATATTTTTATACCACATGAGGGTTGGATGATTTTGCTGATGGCCCATGGCATAAACAGCACAGGGCAATTATAACGGTCCGGCAAATAAGCGGTGAGCCAAGAATGTTAGGGTTACTTATAGCTCGCAAGCACAACTTTTTCATTTTTATCTAACTTGATAATACATTGATTAGTAACAAAAATGAGCCGACTACTGAACACAATAATTGATCCGTTTACATCAATATTGTGTGTATAGCTGGACAGGTTAGCTGTTTCCAGTTGCCTGATTACATTTGATTTCGTTTCACCAGCCGAGAAATTACCGCAAAGATAGTAGACTTCATCCTTCCCCGTATTCCAGAGTATTGTGAATACAGTAATAAAAACAACCGTAACTAAAAGGCTAATAAGGAGTTTATTATTTTTTAGCTTCATCTTGAGTCTACCAGATTTTTGTAAACATAACGGTTTGGCGGTTGTGCGGTGGGGCTAGATCATATCCACTGGCAACCATCCTTAACCAGATCGCACGAATCGTTTGTTATGCCTGTCTCATTCTACGAGCTCAACTCTGAGTTTCTTCCCAAATACTTGGGCATATTTCTCAAGGGTTGACAGCCGAATATCTTCGGCATGGTTCTCAATTCGTGAGATGGCTGTTTTTTTTGTGTTTAATTGTTTCGCGAGCTCATCCTGAGTCAGACCTGCTTCCTCGCGGGCTTGCTTAAGAAGAACACCGATTTTGAAGCTACGGAATCCTTCATCATAGCCTTCTGCAAACTCAGGGTCGCGTTTATTTCTGTCACTGATATAAGCTTGTAAATCACTCATGTATTACCTCCTTTTCGAGACAGATAATCAGCTTTACGCTGCTCTGCCAAATTAATTTCTTTTTTAGGTGTTTTTTGTGATTTTTTGGCAAATCCGTTGGTGTCTTTCAATCGATTCAAGAACCCATGCAACTTTCTGGGCATGTTTAGAACTCAGAGAATCCAAAAACTCTCTTACAGGAACTTTACCTGATCGGGTTTTATAGAATTTGATTTCTTTCACAGAACAAATGTTAACAATTATGTTAACTTAATCAAGTGCTATTTTATTGTGAGAAGAGGAGGCATAACATCTAACTCCACGACAGCTCTCATGCCGCTTCAATTTGTCGTAGAATATTCCAATTCGCTGTTATTTACAAATAGAAACGGTTGCCGGGCATATTCTGCGACACTATTAGTTGGTTTTCTGTCGTGCAATAGTAGGAAAACGACACTTTTTCTGTTGTTTTGGGTTTGTGGAAACAAGATGAACAACAGAGCTGTTTCAATTGTTGTAAAAGCAGAAAAGACCAATGACACGGTCGATTTTTCACCTGATATATAGATTAAGCAGTTAAAATTGATTAAAAATCAGTAGAGACCTTATTACAGAGTTAATGAGGCGATAGCCCAAAAGTTAGAGAATGAAAACCACCACATTTATAACTCCACCTAAAACTACAAATCCCTCCGGCGAGGAGCGGAAGATTGGGTATGAATTTGAATTTACCGGTGTGGACCTGGTGGATCTTGCAAAAATGATTCAGGATCTGTTTGGAGGATCCATCAACAAAAAGAGCACGTATGAATTTGAGGTGCAAAACACAACGTTCGGAACGTTCCGGCTGGAGCTTGATGCACAGCTGCTTCTCGATAAGAAGTATGAGAAGACACTAAAATCAATTGGAATAGATTTAGCTACGTTTAAAAGTATCGATGCAATTGAAGGAACGCTGAAGGATATGGCTTCCTCTGTTGTTCCATTCGAAATTATCACCCCCCCAATTACACTTTCAGAGCTTGAAAAACTGAATGATCTGATCGAAGAACTTAGGAAGTGGAAGGCAAAAGGAACGGGAAGCTCCATGTTCTATGCGTTTGGTTTGCACATCAACCCGGAGATTTCTGATGATTCATCCGAAAGTTTGTCGAATCATCTAAAGGCGTATGTCCTGCTGGACCCATGGATTCGAAAAGATGCAAAAGTGAACATCAGCCGGCGCATAACTCCTTACATCAATGAGTTTAGAGAAGACTATAAACTGCTTTTACTGAGTTCTGGATACCATCCAACTCTTCATGAACTCATCAGCGATTACTTTAGTTATGGAAATTCCCGGAACCGTCCGCTCGATATGCTTCCGCTGTTTATGCATCTGGACAAGCAGTTCACGGAAAAATTATTGGAAGATACACTTACTTCATCACGGCCTACGTATCATTACCGGCTTCCGAATTGCTCCATCGAAGACGATAGATGGTCATTGGCAAGTGAATGGAACCGATGGGTATTGGTTGAATGTCTGGCAAATGACGAGAAAGCGCTGGCTCAATATTCTAAAGCGTACTTAAAATTAAAGAATGAGACGACGATTGGCTTCGAACAAAAATGGATAAAATTAATGGATCGCTGGGTAAACGATGTTTAAAAAGAGACCGAAAATCGGGATTACCGGACCTAAAGAGGGTGGAACGGGAGCATGGCTATTTACTGCATTATCAGTTCGGCTTGCGGGAGGAAGACCTGTTCGTATTACGGTTGAATCTCCCGAGAAAATGGAAAATCTCGACGGTTTAATAATGGGGGGTGGAGCTGATGTGGAGCCGATGCAGTATGGTCAGGAGAAGATCGAAAAAACGACCTTGAGTAAAGACAGCCGGTCAATTTTTGAGTGGGTTTTGTCAATCCTGTTCTTCCCCATCTATTGGCTGGCCCGGTATTTTCAGCATACCAAAACAGCGCCCATTGATACAGATCGTGATAAGCTGGAACTGACTCTTTTGAATGATGCGCTCGATCAAAACAAGCCGGTGCTGGGAATTTGCAGGGGGATGCAGTTGATGAATGTCCATTTCAAAGGAAATCTCCATCAAGATATCAGCGGTTTTTATGTTGAGCAACCGCAGGTCTCCTCTATATTTCCAAAGAAAAGAGTGATGGTTGCCAACGGCTCAAGGCTTAAGGAACTGCTTGAAACAAGCAGGTGCAATGTGAATGCACTTCATAATCAGGCGATAGATACACCCGGCGAAGGAGTAGAACTTGTGGCGAAAGAGCTTCACACAAATATAACCCAAGCAATAGAACATCCCGGCTATTCTTTTGTAATTGGTGTTCAATGGCACCCGGAGTACATGATTCAGGTCGCCCGCCAACGCCGAATTTTTGAGGGGTTGGTGAATTGTGCGAGAGTTGGGATAAGTTAAGGGATTTGCCACGAGGACACGAGGGAACGAAGAATCACGAGTTTTCGATGTTTTGACTTTCTTCGTGCATCTTCGATCCGCAAGAATCGTGGAGGCGCTTTCAGTTGGCAGTTGCGGTCATCAATCTGCAGTATTTTAGGTCAACCAATCTCAAAATAAGTCAACAAATCACTTAATGCAGATCTCCCAAGAGAGAATAACCTCCAATCAAAGAAAAGCTGTTTGACGAGAGCCGGCATGTTAGCTTTATCAAAGCTTATGTGTAAATACCGGAGCGAGGAGTTCTTTTCTTTGCGCCTTTTTTCCGTCTTCATATTTGCGAAGGTATACTTCGCGGGCGAGCAAAAAAGGACAAAGAAGGAATTGGTTAGGTATGTGAAATTTATTCAACTCATTATCAAGTATATGAATTTCATTGAATGGATCCGGGCTTTGATATTTCGAAGGCCTGTTTTGCGGTTCGTTTTGCAGCTTCTCCGACTCACGGCGGATCGAGACAAAATGAATAAGGAAAGAGCCAAAAGATTATTCTCCTCGCATTCACTCAAAAATTAAAACACCAATCTATGATAACCTCATTCCCTTTTTTCGGCTTAACAGAATAGTAGTGAGAGTATAAAAATTAAGCCATTCAGCGGTCAACCAGCTGAAAAATCAAATCAAAAAAAATCAAAAAAGAGGGAAAAATGAAACGACTATTAATGATAACGCTAATCCTGGCATTTATCTTTGGTACAGCATTTGTGCTCCTTGCCTTCCAAAATAAAGCAGAGACAAATCCTGAATGGTCAATGAATGCAACAGCAATCGAAGCATGCACCTGCCCAATGTTTTGCCAGTGTTATTTTAATACTGAACCGGCTGCACATAGCCATGATCATAATGGCGAAGATGGACATTACTGCAAATTTAATATGGCCTGGAAAGTCAATGTGGGACACCATGGCGATACTGATCTAAGTGACGCCCTATTTTGGATTGCCGGAGATCTCGGTTCCGGCTGGGAAGATGGAAAAGTAGATTGGTCAACACTGCACTTCGACCCTTCAGTTACTGCAGAACAACGGGAAGGAATTGCTGAAATTTTGGGGCCGCTTTTTCCTGCCGAATGGGAAACGTTTACCGTGGGTGATGACTACTCCATTGAGTGGCAGGCAAGCAATCAAGAAGCGGTGGCATTGTTAAACGGAGGTAATGCGGCTGAAATGCATTTAAGACATCCGGTAACAGCTATGAGTGAAGAACCTGCGGTGTTAAACAATATTCAATATTGGGGTGCGCCACGGCATGATGGTTTTATTATGATGCCGAACGAGGTTCAGGCCTATCGAACCGGTGATAAAGCATTTGAATCCAGAGGTTCCAATGGGTTTATGATAACTGTAGATATTAATTCGGATGATCTTTGATTCTGTGGAGGGTGCCTGATGCAGACACCTTGTCCAGTAAGTTTTTGAGATAAGAGCCTACTGTCTTTGATAAAGTTAGGAGATGCCGGATCGAGGTCCGGCATGACCTGATCGTTATTTTCTGAACTAAAAACTAAAACAAAATGCCTAAATACATAATAGAACGGGACGTACCGGGTGTAGATAAGCTGGAAGGCCGAGACCGTGCAGCAGCTGCTATGAAATCAGTTCGTGCATTAAGAGATATTGGGCCACAGATCCAATGGGTTCATTCCTATATAAGTGACAACAAAACCCATTGCGTATATGTTGCTGATAATGAGGAACTGGTTTATGAACATGCAAAACGAAGCGGATTTCCGGCAAATAAAGTCACCAAAGTAAAATGGATGCTTGACCCTTTGGATGCTGAATAAATTTAATTTCGCAGTACTAAAAGAGAATCCAGTTCTTTTTTAAGGCGAGTAGCATCGTAATGATTTTCCGAGCCATGGGCTTCAAACATTGATAATGCACGGCGATAATACTGCTCTGCCGCTTCTTTATCGCCACGTTTTTGATACAACCCTCCCATTGCACCATAAACCAATGCGCCGGAATCTTCTCCAAGAGTTTCTTTTTGAATTGCCAACGCTTCTGCATAGGAATTTTCAGCTTCTTCAAACTGCTCAAGTTCGACCAATGCATTTCCCAGTCCCATAAGTGCACCGCTAATAATAATATGATTGGGCCCTACGCTTTTAATCCATAAATCGAGTGATTTCCGGTAGTAATTTTCTGCTTTTTCTACATTTCCGGCTTCAAGATATCCATTTGCCAATTGGCCGAATCCTTCAGCTATAGAAGGGTGATCTTCCCCAAATACATGTTCCCTAATAGCTACATTCTTTAATAAAAGTTCTTCTGCTTTTTCGAATTCATTGCTGCTTAAATAAAGACTTGCCAAGCCTGTTAACCCGTGCAGCCGAGTAAAATGTTCAGTACCTAAAGTCCGTTCTTGAATAGCCAATGCCTCTAGGTAAAGTTCTTCAGCTTTCGCAGGATCTAAATTATAAAGACGGTAAACGTCAGCCATAAAAATCATGCTTTCTGCTACATCCACAGGCTGATTACCGAGTTCTTTTTTCCGAATTTCCAATGCCCTGCTAAACGAATTGAGTGCATCCTGTGGCTTGGCAAGGCTGCGCTGGATTCTGCCAACATTCATATAGGATTCAGCTGTTTTCAGATGATTTTCTCCGTACACAGATCGGTTAATTCTAAGCGCTTCTTTACGTAATTCCATCGCTTTTTTAATTCCTGTTACCGGAACCCATGATCCCATAGTGGCCAGGGAATTAGCTACTTCGTGATGTTCGTCTCCAAATAGTCCGGTCAATATGGATAAGGCTTCTTCATGTAATACATACGCCTGCTCGTAATTTCCCTGTCTGGTAATTGCCACGGCAAGGTCGTTCAGATAACGGGCCGTTTCTAGTGTGGCACCTTGGGAATTTGTCCGCTGAATTCTCACGGCTTTCTCCAAAATCTCTCCGGCTTCATTGTACAGACCAAGACTCGTATACACCTTCCCGATCACATTGTACAAATTGGCTTGTAGTGCCGGCTGTTGCTGGAGCTGATTGGCCTCTTCCAGTCCGCGATTAAGAAGATCCTGTGCGGTGATCAGTTGGCCGGAATTTATCCGAGGATCACCGGCTTCAAACATGCCGAGCATAAAATCTACAACCTGGGCTGATTTATCCGCTTCCTGTTGCGCCTGCTCAAATGCTAAACCGGTTTGATGCGAATGCCATGTGATCGTGATCAGGTAGCCAATCATGAGCATAAGCATGGTTGTAATCACTGCAATCTCAATCGAATTTCTCGCAATAAATTTATGGGCTCTGTACATCTTTGATGTTGGATGTGCGATCACGGTTTTGCAACTCAGGTATCGCTGAATATCGTTCAAAAACTGATCTGCCGATTCATATCGTTTATCCGGCTCTTTTCGCAACGCCTTCATGATGATTGCGTTGATGTCTCCGCGAAGCTTTTTTTGAAGCCGGCGTGGATTCGTACCCCGGTTTTCACTGATCTTTCTTATTTCATCAGAATTTGAACTAAATGTTAATCTGTTTGATAAGAAATGATTGTAAACACCACCAGGAACCGTTTTACAAATTGATTTCTCAATTTCTGATGGTGAATGGCTCTCAATTTTAAATGGACGAAACCCGGAAAGCAGTTCATAAAGCACAATTCCAAGCTGATAAATATCAGATGATGTGGTAATAGCATCCCCACGAACCTGTTCCGGACTGGCGTAAGAAGGGGTCAGAGGCAGTACTTCTTGAATATCAAAATTTGATGGTTGATTATGATCAAGCACCTTCGCAATTCCAAAATCGAGAAGCTTTATTCTTCCGTCACTTGTAACGAGTATGTTTGAGGGTTTTAAGTCCCGGTGAACCACTAGTTTTCGATGAGCATATTGAACGGCCTTACAGACATGCGTAAACAGTTCAAGTCGCTGTTTGAGGGTCATTTTTTGCTCATCACAATAGACATCAATCGGCTGCCCATCCACAACTTCCATTACGTAGTAAGGCTGCCCGTTGCGGGTAACGCCGCCATCCAGAAGCCGCGCAATATTATCGTGTTCAAGAGAGGCAAGAATTTGTCTCTCGCTCTTAAATCGATCTACCTGATTTTCTGTGGCAAAAGCATTTTTTAATAACTTGATGGCCACGCGCTGGCTAAATTCACCGTCCGCTCTTTCAGCCAAACAAACGCTTCCCATTCCTCCAGAGCCAATCTCCTCCAAAAGCCTGTATTTTCCAATTATTCTGCCGTTTATGCAATCCGTATGTGTGGCAGAAAAAGCCGTACTTCTTAATGAATCAATGGTTTTATCAAGGACACTCGGCTCTTCGTATGAATTTATTAAAGATTTTATTTCGTTGATCAGCTCTTGATTTCCTTTGCAGGCTTCTTTGACATAGCACATTCTTTCGCCCTCATCAAGCCTGATGGCTTCTGAAAACACATGTTTTATTTTTTCCCAGTTGTTTGTCATAAAGAAAAGCTTTAGACATTTACTGACTGATCAATTCAAACCCCTCACAGGTTTACTTCCTGCATTTCGCATTGATTGTTAATTTCTCTGTTAAGCCAGGCTCTGGCTATTTTCCAGTCCCTGCATACCGTTGGAACAGATATATTCAGCGCATCTGATGTTTCGTCGATGGTGAGTCCGCCAAAAAATCTGCACTCAACAACTCGTACCTGGCGTTCATCAATTTTTTCGAGGTGATCCAGTGCCTGATGGATTGCAATGATGTCATCAATATTTATCTCAGAAATAGCATGCCTGTCTCCTAGAGTAATCCGCTGCTGCTTTCCCCCGCGCTTTTGTGCATTTTGTTTCACGGCATAATCAACAAGAATATTTCGCATGATTTGTGAGGCTATTCCAAATAAATGATCCCTGTTTTGCCAATTTATTTGATCGAAGTCGACCAATTTGATGTAAGCTTCATGAACCAGGGCGGTTGTACTGAGAGTATGATTTTTTCGCTCGTTGCTCAGACGCTGCCGTGCCATATGCAGTAACTTTTCATAAACCAATGGGATAAGTTCATCAATCACTTCACGATTTTCTGAAGTGTGTTTCTTAAGTAACTCTGTTATCTCAGTTCTATCCATTACTCTCTCCTTGTAGTATTAAATACCTTACTACCGGTAAGGAAACAGCTCTACTTTTATTGTGATAGAGAATGTCGATTTTTTTGGCTTTAAGTAGTAGAGGGTATTTGATTCGTTTTTAAACTATCATTAAACTGTAATTAAACAAAAGGACGAGACTATTACCATGAAACAGGGAAAAATATTTACCATTTCTACTCTTTTTTTATTTTTGATGATTCAGGCATTATCTGCACAGCATCAAATGCATAGTGAAGGTACACCGGGGGAGGTTAACTTTGAAACGACATGCGATGCTGAAGCACAGGAAAAATTTAATCATGGTTTGGTGATGCTTCATCACATGATGTACGATCAGGCCGAAGATATTTTTGAGGAGGCATTACATGCAGATGCGAACTGTAAGATTGCACATTGGGGAATTGCAATGACCCAGTTGAACCCACTTTGGGCACCGGCTACGGAAGAGAAAATAGATAAGGGATGGGAAGCCATCAAAAAAGCAGATGGAGCTTCTTCCGACAACGAACAGGCTCACATCAGTGCTTTAAGAACCTACTACGAAACAGCGCGGGAAGATGGGTATAGAGAAGGATTAAAAGCGTGGGAAAGAGAATTAGAAAAAGTCTATCAAAATCATCCGGATGATATAAACGCCGGCGCTTTTTACGGGCTGTCTATGCTGGCAACTGCTTCTCCGGATGATGAATCCTTCAGTAAACAAAGAGAAGCAGGAGCTTTGCTCGAGGAGCTATTTGCTGAAGCACCGGAGCACCCCGGACTCTATCATTACATTATTCATGCGTATGATAATCCTATATTGGCTGACAATGGAGTAAGATTTGCTCATGAATATGATAAACTCGCTCCCAATGTGCCCCATGCGCTGCATATGCCGAGTCATATTTTTGTGCGGATTGGAAACTGGGATGAAACCATAGACTGGAACCGTCGTTCGGCGGACGCCGCTTTGGAACAGCCGGTTGGTGATTATACGTCCATGCATCACGCCCATGCGCTGGATTATATGATGTATGGATACCTGCAAAAAGGTCAGGATAGGAAAGCAAAAGAAGTGCTTGATGAACTTTCATCTATTGATAACTATCAGCCTCATCTTGGTTCAGCTTACGGAATAGCTGCTGCAAATGCCCGCTATGCAATGGAACGGCGAGACTGGGAATCGGCGACAACTCTGAATTCACAAGATTATAATTTTCCATGGGAGAATTTTCCTCAATTTGAAGCCATTTTCGAATGGGCAAATGGTTTAGCTGCAACCAAGGTCGGGAACCTGAATGATGCCAGGGAGAATGTTGACGCTTTAAGAGATCTCCATCAAAAAACTTTGGACAATGGTGAGGATTATTGGGCATTGCTGGTTGATGTACAGCGTAAAACGGTAGAGGCGTGGATTTTGCATGAAGAGGGAATGCACGATGACGCACTGGCTTTAATGCGAGAGGCGGCCGATCAGGAGGATTCGGTAGATAAAAATCCTGTAACGCCAAGTGAGGTATTGCCTGCCAGAGAATTATTGGGTGATATGCTAATGCTGCATGAAATGCCTGAGGAGGCACTCTCTGCTTACGAAGCTGCATTGGAAATTTCCCCAAATCGATTTCATAGTCTGTACGGCGCCGGAAGTGCGGCGAATATGGCCGGAAATGAGGAAACAGCAACAAAGTACTTCACAATGCTATCGGAGTTTGTAACGACTGAAGAGAGTGATCGCCCGGAGTTAGAACAAGTGGCACTTTATTTAAATGGGAAATAGAAATACGTAATTAAACTCTTTTAGCTATAGAAAATATGGAAGACATAAAATTTATAGCACAACAACTTCGAAAACCTTCAGGTGATTTTGCTTCAACAATTGCCGATAAAATGGGAGTTGGAAATCGTCCGCTTTATGATCTTACCCTGGATACACTGGAGATTAACGATGACGACTCAATTCTGGAAATAGGCTTTGGAAGCGGGACCCATTTTCCGGAGTTAATAGCGAAGGCAAATGATCTTCAAATAACTGGAATTGATTATTCGGCAGAGATGACCGAGTTGGCAACCAAAAATAATCAGCCATTAATTGAATCCGGCAGGCTCAATCTTTTTACCGGAAGCAGCGATAACCTGCCATTTAGTGACAGCTCTTTTAATATCGTGTTCTGCAATATGGTAATCTATTTTTGGGATGAACCAACTGACCATTTATCAGAAATAAAAAGAGTGTTAAAACCCACCGGTACATTTTATACCGGAATGAGAACCCGGG
>JBGTFX010000470.1:0-6160 GCA_041747055.1 Balneolaceae bacterium | reverse complement strand
CTTAATTCATAAGCTTGCTGAAAAATACCATGTCGTTGGATTTGACCAAGACGGCTCTCCTTTTCCCCCCATAGAAGCCGAATGTGTCTGTGTGGACCTCACCAGCGATGCTCGAATGGCCTTTGCCTTTAAAAGAATCCGCTACGCCTACAGTAACAAAATAGCATCTGTCGTACACCTGGCTGCATATTATGATTTTCTGAGCAAACCCTCCGATCTGTATGATAAGGTGACCGTAAAAGGCACTGAGCGTATGCTAAAATACTTACAGGATTTTGAAGTGGAACAATTCATTTTTTCAAGCAGTATGCTGATGTACAAACCTTCTTCACCGTATGGCCTTTGGGATAAACATATGGCGTGAAAAGAAGATCCTTTTACGTGTTTACCTGTGGTATAAGCTAAATCAAGCTGTAACGAATTAATATTCAATTTTAAATAGTATGAAAAACAAGTCTTTATTGATTATTGCAACGATGTTGATTAGCCTCCAAAGTTTGGTTGGCTGTTCTGTCGAAGACAGTCGGGCTGACGAATTTGCAAAGGATACAATTCCTCAATCATTATCGAACGACATTGTCCCTTACAAAAATTCCCAAAATGTAATGGGAGATTTTGTTACGGCATCAAGGGCAGTAACGCCATCAGTAGTACATATTAAAACGATTTACGCAGGGTCAGAAACAAGCGGAAATTCCGGACAGCAATTTTATGGTTTGCCTGACAAAAGCAGTGTTGCAATGGGCTCAGGTTCTGGGATAATTATTGAAGCAGATGGCTATATCGCTACAAATAATCATGTTGTAGAAAATGCTGTTGAGATTGAAGTTATACTTCCCGATAAAAGAATATTCACCGCTACATTAGTTGGTCTTGACCCAAATACAGATCTGGCATTATTAAAAATAAATGCTATGGGGCTTCCTGTAGTAAAATTTGGAAATTCTGATATTGTAGAAGTAGGCGAATGGGTATTGGCAGTTGGTTACCCCTTCTCAC
This sequence comes from Balneolaceae bacterium, assembly GCA_041747055.1. Lineage (GTDB taxonomy): Bacteria > Bacteroidota > Rhodothermia > Balneolales > Balneolaceae > SW132. Next base: position 5,161 of record JBGTFX010000470.1, on the reverse strand, counting down.
TTAATACAACGGTTACGGCTGGAATTGTGAGCGCAAAAGCAAGAAGCATCGGAATTATTAACCGGCCGGGTAGTAATAATACTAATTCGCAAAACATGAACACGGCAGTCGAATCCTTTATTCAAACTGACGCAGCCATTAATCCTGGAAATAGCGGTGGGGCACTGGTGAATTTAAATGGTGAATTAATCGGCATTAACAGTGCTATTGCTTCGCAGACAGGCAGCTACTCAGGCTATGGCTTTGCAATTCCTGTTAATCTTGCAAAAAAAATTCTGGACGATTTAAAAAAGTATGGCACAGTAAAACGGGGTGTACTGGGTGTTTCATTTCCCGCGCCCATTGCAGAAGATCAATTTTTTACGCAACAGGGACTTGATCCGGCAAAAGTCAAGGGCGTTTATATAACGAGTGTGTTGAGAGAAAGCGCAGCAGAAGCATCGGGATTGAAGGAAGGCGATATCATTCAAAGCATTGATGGCGTGCAAATGACTTCATCATCAGAATTTTCGGAAAGGATTGCGAGGCATAAACCGGGCGATATTATTAAACTAAATTATTTACGTAAAGGTACTATCCATACCACTTCCGTTACTTTAAAAGGAGATGAATCCGTAAAGACTGCAAATAACGTAAGTGAATCTCTTGAAATTATACACAATAAACTCGGAGCTGATTTTACATCGCTAACGAGAGATCAGAAACAACAATTAAATCTGAATTCAGGTGTCATCGTAACGGATGTTCGAAGAGGAGGTTTTTTTGAACAGATCGGAATTCCAAAGAACACGATAATCGTCTTTATTAATGGGAAGCCAGTTGATACCTCTAAAGAGATTGATATGGCCTTGCTTTCAGCACAAAATGGAATCATTCAAATACTCGCTATTGGACCTGATGGCTCCAGGGTGGTATTCAATTTTTCGCTGGGAACTTAAAGTAAAGACCTTATATCGCATTTATGTTAAGTATCTAAAACAGAATTGAATGAAGGAAAATGAAATCAAGAATGAAGTGATCATCAGTTGCTTGTCAGGCATTGTTAAAGTTTATAAGGTGGTGCATTAATTTCAGTGACAGTCTCTATGCAAATACTTTGGCTTTTTATATTGGCTATGCCCATAGCGTGCATTGCCTGGACTGTCACGCACGAAGAGGTTTTCCGTGAACCCAGAGACTATTGTATTAATCGAAGTGTACACAGTAAAACACTATTGAAAAGAAAATTCTTTTACCTCTTTACTTGTGAGTATTGTTTCAGCCACTACGTAACAATTCTATTTTTATTACTAACGGACTACAAGCTATTGATCAATGATTGGAGAGGTTATATCATAGCCGGATTCGCATTGGTATGGATTGCCAATGTCTACATGAGTTTATTCGGGTTCATGCGGCAGGATATAAAAAAGGAGAAGAAAGAGATTAAGATAATGGAGAAGAAAGAGCGGAGGTGATCATTTCAAATAAAATACGGCTAACCATTTTCTTTCGGCACACCTGTAGTGGAAGCAACTTTTTCTGGCATGCCCATTTGGGCCTATGAAATCGAGACATGCTTTCATCCTTGCCACGCCAATGAGCCAAGCGATATTTAAACCTTAACCCAACAATTCCTTAATAAAATGTAATGTGGACTAGTATCAAAATATGGATCAAGTATCGTCAGAGTGAGATTGTAAACAGCATTGCGTTTTATCCCGCCATAATTGTTATCGTCTTTCTGACACTCTCTCTTTTTAGTATTCAATTCGATTTTTCTGAAAAAGGCATGCAAATAAAATCCGATTTGCAATGGCTCAAGTTACGAGATGCTTCTACTGCCCGGAGTATTATATCTTCTATCACAGCAGGGATCATTACGTTGACCGTATTTAGTTTTTCTATGGTAATGATCGTATTGAATCAGACTGCCTCTCAACTAAGTAACCGGATTTTAGACAGACTGATAGGCAGCCGTTTCCAGCAAATGGTGTTAGGCACTTATGTTGGAACCATCGTATACGCTTTGTTTCTATTGAGTACCGTCAGGGACATAGATTCCGGTATTCGCATTCCTGCGCTGAGTACTTATTTGTTGATAATACTTACCATTTTTGATATTTTTCTCTTCATCTATTTTTTGCATTACATCACTCAATCCATCAAGTATGAAGTAATCATAAACAGGGTATTAAAAGAAACGAAATCTTCGATGGAGCGTTCCTGCAAGTTGAAGCAACCACCTCCTGAAACCCTGTCATCTGAAAGTGAATACATCGTTACTGCTGCTGAGTCTGGAATTTATATGGGCTTTGATAAGCGCATTTTAACGCGCATTGGTAGAGATAATGACTGCATTTTATATCTGATGCAAACTCCCGGAACCTTTGTTTTAAAAGGATTGCCTGTGGTAAAGGTGAACAAGAAATTACCTGCCGAAGTAGTTGAAGAAATACAAAAACAACTGTATTTACAACCTAACGAATCCATCAAGGAGAATTACTTTTTTGGCTTCAGACAATTGACGGAATTAGCCCTTAAGGCTTTGAGCCCGGGGATCAACGATCCGGGTACTGCCATCGAAAGTTTAAGAGCACTGTTTCAGTTATATGCTTACAGGGTCGCTTTCTTTGCAGAAAACACCAATAAGGACAAGGAACTTCAAGTAAGAATCATTTTAAAAGAACTGACCTTTGAAAAAATATTTGAAGACACCATTTACCCCATTTGGGATTATGGCAAACAAGACCGGCTGATTCAAAATGAACTGAGCCATTTGCTGACCGTTTTTCTTACCATTGCTCCGAGTGAAAAAAGCGCTGAAGCATTATTACAAAAAGTGAAACTGCTTATGAAGGATTGATACTATACGATCATCGGCACAAATAAACAAAAATGAATCAGCGACTAAATGACTCCCTTAGCTTTCCTTAACGACCTTAAGAACCCATGAGCATCTTCAATATCATCACCTTCCTGATTATCCTTTCGGCAATTTTTGCCTTTATCAATACCCGATTCCTGAAGCTACCTTTTACTATTGGTTTGATGATGATTGCGATTGTTTTCAAGGTCGGGATCAACATTCTTGGTCAGTTTAATCATTACGTGATCGATGAAGCCAAGGTACTCATCCGATCGGTAGATTTTGAAACGGCCCTGCTGGATATTATGCTGGGTTTCCTACTCTTTGCCGGGGCATTGCATACCAACCTCGACGCTCTCAAAAAGCTAACAGGCCCTATCGCTTTATTTGCAACCATCGGCATTGTGCTATCTACTTTTCTCATCGGCACCATGATGTATTATCTATTCATGGCTTTTAGTTATCCGATCAGCTACATCTACTGCTTGCTTTTTGGAGCACTGATTTCCCCTACTGATCCCATTGCGGTGCTAGGGATTTTGAAAGATGCCAACGCTCCTCAAAAGCTTGAGACCAAAATCGTAGGTGAATCCCTGTTTAATGATGGTGTAGGGGTGGTGGTTTTTATTGTACTTTTCAAAATCGCTCAACTGGGCTGGGACGCTATGAGTTTGGGTGATGTGGGGTGGTTGTTTGTAGAGGAAGTAGTAGGAGGTGTTACCCTTGGCTTATTAGTCGGATGGGGTGCTTTTCGACTGATGAAAGCCATTGATAATTATGAAACGGAGGTCATCATCACCTTGGCTCTGGTCATGGGTATTGCTACTTTGGCCCATTACTTAGACGTATCCGGACCGCTGGCCGTAGTGGTAGCTGGAATTTTTATAGGCAACAAAGCCCCAACCATCGCCTGGTCTGAAAACACTCATACGTATGTGGAAAAATTTTGGGAGCTCATTGATGTCCTCCTCAATGCTGTTCTTTTTGTGTTGATCGGGCTTGAACTATTGGTCGTTTCCCTGAATGGAAAGTATCTGCTCTTTGGGTTGATGGCTATACCGCTGGCGCTTTTGGCAAGATACATCGCCCTTTCCGGGCCAGTTGCGATCTTCAAAAAAAGGCTGGACTTCATTCCCAAAACCAACCTGATCATGACCTGGGGCGGGGATCAGAGGGGGCATTTCTATTGCTTTGGCGCTATCCTTAGCGCCCGAGATGGAGCGGGATCTCTTCCTTACCATCACCTACGTGATCGTTGTATTCTCCATCATCGTTCAGGGATTAACTATCGGTTCTTTGGTGAAGAAGGTTTTGAAGAATTTAGAGTCTGGGATGAGGATTTTGTAGTGAGACACTAGACTATCCTTCCCTGCTAAGCTACCTGGGCTAAAGTCGTGGCTGTCAGGAACACCCAAGGAGTTACCACTACTCTTTTCAAGTGTGTGAATTATATAACTATTACCACCAAAGGCATAACACGTTTAATTAATAATAGCCTCCTTTAACAAGGTTGACTAAAAGACACTCAACAAATTTTGCCAAGCGATTTTGAAGCATGATTTTGAAGCTTGCTCTCGGCTAAGACCAAACTCGCAGCCGAATGTCCGCTATTAGATCATCATTGTAAAATGATTGCCAGATGTCAATTCCTACCTTCCATCCACCACAAATAAATCAGGAATCCCATTCTCATAAATGACGGAGTTCCGTTTGGTGGAACAATTAATAAACACAGCTATGAAAAAAGAAGTCAACAGCTCCTTAACGCAAAATATTTTTAGAATACTATTGACTCTTTTTATAATCCACGCCGGATTGAGTCATTTTACTTTTAATAGAATCGATTTCCAGGCTCAAGTTCCTGATGGGGTTCCATTGAGCAAAGATTTAGTGGTAGTATTATCAGGTGTTGTTGAAATAGCATAAGGTCTGATTTACCGTTGTGGAAAAAGCAACGAGGAAACATTGGATTGGCATTATCCCTGATCATTCAAGAGAATCCGCTATGCTTACGGCAACAAAATAGCTTCAGTTGTACACCTGGCTACTTATTATGATTTTCTGGGGAAGCCCTCCGATCTGCATGATAAAGTGACTGTGCAAGGCACAGTGCGTATGCTGAAATACTTACAGGGTTTTTGAAGTGGAGCAATTCATTTTTTCAAGCAGTATGCTGGTGGATAAACCTTCCTCACCTGGGGTGCTGATTACGGAAGAATCACCTTTGGAACCCAAATGGGATTATCCGAAATCGAAAGTAACGACTGAAAAAGTAATGCACGAAAAACGGGGTAAAATTCCTATAGTGATGAT
>JBGTFX010000469.1:0-3973 GCA_041747055.1 Balneolaceae bacterium | reverse complement strand
TTGAGAACCGTCAGGGTTTTTAATTTCTGATCGTCTCTTTTCAAAATTGATTCCGTCGAAAGGAGTGTTCCAGCTCTTCTCAGTGTTTAGTCGTGTAAATTTCATAATCCTCTGTCTGTCTTTCTTTTAACTTTCTTACTTAGCCTAACGAAAAGCATTTCTAAAACTTTTTTTCTGTGAGGTAATATATTCGGGAGATAACCCTTCAACAAGAAATTTTTCGATTACTTTTCCACAATAAGCGGTAGTTATCCACATTAGAAATGTGCAAATTTATCTTTGATATTATTTTCTAATAAAAGCCTGAAATTATACTGATTTATGTATCCATCATTCAAACCTCTCTAAAACGTTTTAAAGTTACTTCACCTTATAACGTACACACAGAAATATGTGTTTAAGTACACTACAGGGCATTTATGAGGTTATCCACAAAACAGTATAGTTATCCACAATTAAGTATTTTTTATAATTTAACATCCCAATCCAAATATTCATATTCTCCAAAATTGTTTTTGTCATAATCCATTTCTCTTTTGGAATTATACATTTCAAATAGTATTTTTTTGTGTATTTATTGATCATTTTTACAGTCAATAAAAAGAAGGCTTATAAGGTCGCTTCACTATTCAAAAAAAGGAAAACCGCAAGGGAATAAAGAGATGGATTTGGCTTCATCGGTATATAAAACTTACAGTCTCGTAAAAAATCGTCTGCGCTCAGGGTGACGAATCGAATAACTAAACCACGTCACATTGAACGCAACGAAGCGATAGCGGAGTGAAGTCGAAATCCCACGCACGTTATTCTTTTTCCCAACGGCTCCATCTCCTTTCAGATCATAAATTTTTTTGCGGTAAATCAGTATCTAATTTGATTAAGATTGTTGTGGGCTAAAGGTTTTGTACTAATTATTCTCGCTGATTTTCGCTGATGAAACGCCGAGTCTAGCAGAGTTAAAATGAGAGCTTTCCTCACTCAAAGACTTTTATAAAACTCAATTGGACCACCTATTGCTTATATTTTTTAAACCCTCAACTAGTCGCGGAACTCTGCGAGAAACCAATGAGAAAGAAGTTGAACTGTCGAAAGAAAACTTCGTGATACTTTGTACCCTCTTGTCCTCGTGGCAAATCCCAGTTATTCAATACTTGATACCCAATACCCAATACCCCATACTCAAAATCACCTATTGACATCCAACAAAAATCGCCATACCCTTATGGCGCAATTAGGTTTTCACACGGTTTGTTGTGAATGAAAAGGGAATCCGGTGTAAATCCGGGACTATCCCCGTAGCTGTAATCTCATTTAAAAACCTTTAGCAACTTTTGCCACTGTTTCGAAACTCTTTCGGAATGGGAAGGCTGCTAAAGCTGAGTAAGTCAGAAGACCTGCCTGGTCGCACTTTAATTCAGGCTTTCGGAGGAAGGGCCGGGAATGTACTCGTATACACTCTGTCTTCTTATTTGTCGTGAATGTATACGTATCAGATCCCACTTTTTCATTTAACGAAAGCTCATCGTTTAATTAAAATCTAATATCAAAACCATGAGCAGACTATACATACTCTTAATTGGGGCCATTTTGTGCGCCTCATCACTTCAAGCACAACCGACAACGCAGGTTGCCGATACTTTGGAACTGGATAACATTGTGGTTACCGCATCAAAATTCCGGCAAACGGAACGTGAAACCACCAAGCCCGCCATTATCATCACCAGGGCTGATATTGAGCGAAGCGGAGGAAAGGATCTTCCACAATTGTTAAACTCACAAAGTGGAATTCGGGTCAATAATTCCTACGCAACTCCCAGTGAAAACAGCGGACTTTTTATGCAGGGAGCCGCCGCTTCATACACTCTCATTTTAGTTGATGGTCTTGCTATAACAGACCCATCAGGCACAGGCGGAACCTTCGACCTTCGCATGATTCCCCTCGCTGATATCGAGCGGATTGAGATCATCAAAGGGAGTCAATCTACCCTTTACGGAACGGACGCGATTGCCGGTGTGATTAATATCATCACCCGAAAAGGATCAGAAAACCTGATCAATTCAAACGGGACTCTCTCCTATGGCAGTTACAATACGTTCAATGGAACTATTGGTGTGAATGGCCAGGCAGTGGAACAAGTACGCTACAACTTCAGCTACTCCCGTGAATCCAGTGATGGATTTAGTGCCGCCGAGGATCCATCAGGTGACGATAATTTTGATCCGGATGGTTTTAGCCGTGATGCCTTTTTTGGCAAAATTGATTTTCGTCCCATAGAATCACTTTCCATCACTCCTTTTCTGAATTACTCTAACTACAACGGAGATTTTGACGCAGATGCGTTTGCAGATGCTGATAACAAATTTGGACTGAAAATGTTCAATCCGGGAGTTCAGCTTCGGTTTGATCAGGACAGATTTAAAGTTAATGGCGGATTTCATTACATAAGAACAGAACGATTTTTCGACGGTCAGTTTGGCTTGTTTGAGTTTGAAGGAAAACTTTATAATGGAGATTTTTTCGCCACCTATCAGCTATCTGAAACACTACAGGTATTAGGCGGATTGAATTTTCAGAACACCGAAATTCCTGAGGCTGCGGATGAAAATGAATCTATCAACGCAGAAGTTCTTAGCCCCTATTCAACGTTGTACTTAAATGATTGGCGTGGATTTAGTGCCGAATTGGGATACCGTATCAACAATCACACCGAGTACGGAAATAACTCCACGTTTAACTTTGCGCCCTCTTATAATTTTACGGATAATTTAAAACTATACGCTTCGGTTGGAACCGGATTTAAAACTCCTACGCTGAGTGAATTGTTTGGGCCTTTTGGTGCAAACCCGGATCTTGAACCGCAGGAAAGCCGATATTTTAATGCCGGAGTTGAGACCTATTTGATGGACCAAACACTAAAATTGGGCGCTCAATATTTTAATCGTGAGATTGATAACATCATCGTATTTACATTTCCTGAAGGATTTGTCAACCGTGACAGACAGAATGACAATGGAATTGAATTATCAGCCGACTGGATTGCCAATCAGTTCGTTTCTGTAAGTGGACACTACAACTTCATTGAAGGTGAACGTACCACGTTTGATGCTTCCGGATCTGAATCCACATCAAATAATCTAATCCGTCGCCCAACTCACAGTGTAGGCAGTTCTGTATCTGTTCGTCCGACTACAGAAATTCTGATTAAGCTGGAAGCAGAATACAACACCGAGCGGGATGATATCTTTTTCAATCCGGTTACTTTTGGTCAGGAAGATGTTACGCTTGATCCCTACACCTTGGTAAATCTGTACGGCGAGTATGTTTTTTCAAATCGTCAGTTTACTATTTTCGGAGATATTCGGAATCTGTTCAATGCTGAGTTTACCGAAATTTATGGATTTAACACCACCGGCTTTGCAGCAACCGCCGGCGTACGGTTTAATCTTTAACGGGTAGACTCAATGATCATGAAAGGCTATAACTTCCGGTTTTTGGATTTAGATCATGTAAGATATTCGGTATCCTCGGGTTTCTCGCAGAGTATCACTGAGGTTCGCAAATGGTTTGAACCAAAAAAAAGAGTTCGAACCATTTAACTTGTCATCGGCAGGGATTTGCCACTAGGCCAAAAAAAAAGGAAACAGGTGCTCAAGGCCTGTTTCCCATATTGTTTCTCTCTTTAATTAAAGAATAGGTGCTCAAATCCTATTCTGACTCTCTCTTACTCTCTTGAATTGGATATAATTTAACATCATTTGTAATGGGACCAGTTACATATACATATTTAGATCATGTAAGATTATTAGATTGTCCTCGGGTTTCTCGCAGAGTATCACTGAGTTTCGCAAATGGTTTGAACCAAAAAAAAGAGTTCGAACCTTTTAACTTGTCATCGGCAGGGATTTTCCACTAGGCCAAAAAAAAAGGAAACAGGTGCTCAAGGCCTGTTTCCCATATTGTTTCTCTCTTTAA